>DASZOD010000278.1:0-6523 GCA_035550935.1 Egibacteraceae bacterium
ACATCGCAGTTCTCGCTCGCCGACACCACGGCCAGGCGCTTGCCGGCGTCGCGGGCGGCGTCGAGCACCACCACGGCGTCGTCGAAGACCACCGCTCCCTGCTCGTCAAGGGCGGCGAGGAAGTAGTCGTCCTTGCGCTTGCCGAGCCCGTACACGGTGAGCTGCTCGGGGTCATCGGTCGGCTGCCCGAGCGGCAACGTGATCCCCCGTGACTCCAGGAAGCTGGCCACGCCGTCGTAGCGGGCCTTGCCGTCGACGTCGCGGAGGTAGTCGTCGAACGTGAACGGCTCGGTCGGCTCCTCGCCGCCTGCCAGGCGGCCCAGCAGCTCGTCGAAGACGAGCTTCCAGGCCGCGAAGTGCACCCGGGCGGTGTCGGTGACCACCCCGTCCATGTCGAAGACGACCGCGTCGATGCGCCGCTCGGTCGGTCCTGTGGTCGGTTCCACGTTGCCCTCCGTCACCGGGCGCCATGACGCGCCGCCCGGTCCCCTGGCTGTCGACGTCTCCACCCGGCTGCCCCCCCAGGGACCGGGTGGTCCGTGCTCGGCGACACCATACGGGAGCGGCCACGGATCAGGTCACACCTGCGTGCCCTTCGGGCTCGGACTTGCCCGGCTGCCCGGAGAACACCGGGCTGCAGCCTGGTCGCGCCGGCGGTGCTACTGCTGGGCGCCGGCCACCGCCACCGCCCGGCGGCGCCACAGGCGCCACAGCACGACGGCCACGCCGGCGGGGACCAGCAGCGGCACCAGGAACAGGGCCGCCACGAGCATGACGCCGATGGCGTTGACGAACGCGTCGCGGCCGGACGCCCACCAGTCCCCGAGGCTCGGACGGGCCCCGTCGGGCTGCGGTCGCGGCAGCGCGGCGCCGGGCTCGAACAGCTCCACGGTCAACGTCGAGAAGGCGGTGCGCTCGTCCAGGTACTGCAGGCGGCCCTTGATCTGCTCGATGCCGCTCTGGATGGCGTCGAGCTGCTGCTGGACGGCGATGGCGTCGGCCACCGACTGGGCCCGGTCCAGCAGCCCCAGGTAGAAGCGCTCCTGGGCCTGCAGGTGCCGCAGGCGCGACTGCAGGTCGACGTACTCGGTGCTGACGTCCTGGGAGGAGATGTTGCGCGAGCGGACCTCGCCGATGTCGCTGCTGACCGCCGCCAACAGGTCCTCGTAGCGCTCCACCGGCACCCGCACCGTCACCGATCCCGAGGTGCCGTGGTCGTCGGTGTTCGTCGTCGTCGACGCCACCACCGTCCCGCCGTGGGTCCGGGTCGCCGAGATGACGGCCACGAAGGCCTCGTCGAAGCGACCCTCGGCGACCTCCAGGGCGATGGTGCCCTCCTTGATCACCCGCTGGCCGGGTGGCGCAGGTGGCGGCTGGGGCAGTGGCGGCAGGGGTTGCGCCGGCGTCCCGGCACCCGGTTCGGCGGGCGCGGACCCCCCGAGGCGGTCGGCGACCCTGCCGCCCGCAGCCTCCTCGGCGACGCCCGGCGCCCCGGCGGCCCGCTCGGGCTCCCCGCCGGTCAACGGGCGGTCGGCCGCGCCGTCGGGAGCACTGGCACCCTGCTCGCCACCGCAGGCGGCCAGCAGCAACGCCGCGATCACCATTCCACACGCCAGCACCGGTCGACGCCTCATCGCGCTCCTCCTCACCCTGAGATTCCCGGATCCCGGCTCCCGCCGAGGTCACCGAGTTGGACGTGCGACGCCCGCGCGCGGTTGCAGGCGACGGGAGGGAGGTGGCTTTACAGCGGACCGCTGCCCGGCGGGGCCGGGCGGGACGGCGCGCCGGGCAACGGCCCGCGGGCCATGTTCGCGAAGCGGGCCTGGTGGCCGATGAACGACAGGCGCACGGTGCGCAACGGCCCGTTGCGGTGCTTGGCCACGATCAGTTCCGCCTCGCCTTTGGCCGGCGTGTCGGGGTTGTAGACCTCGTCGCGGTAGATGAAGCCGACGATGTCGGCGTCCTGCTCGATGCTGTTGGACACGACGACGTCGTTGGCCACGAAGTTGTGAGTGGGCACCACCGTCGCGTCGAACACCGGCTGCACGCCGACCTCGGCGACGGCCACCACCGCGTCCCAGTCCAGGTCGGCCGAGGTGGCCACGCCCGCCGCGCGGTCCGGACCCGCCCGTGCGGCCCCGTCGCCTCCGCCGCGGGCCACCAGGGGCACGCCCGCTGGGCGCAGGGTCGCGCTGCGGACAGGATCGGGGACCCGGCCGGGCACGGCGACGGCGCTGCCGGCCACCAGTGCGTCGACGCGACACCAGCCGCCCGGTGTCAGCAGCGGGTGGTTGGCGCTGGCCTTCAGCTGCCGCCCCGACGCCAGGTCCACGACGAACACCGGCTTGGTCCCGGTCGGGAACACGTGCGTCATGATCCCGGCTACGAGCCGGTGGCTGGCGTCGACGCTCCACACGGGCAGGTTGCGCCGACCCGAGGCGTGCAGCCGGCCCATGGTCACTTCGGTCCCCGTGTCGGCGCGCCACACCCGGGCGTCGGCGGGCAGGCAGCCGGACTCGCGCAGGTCGGCGAGTTGGGGGCGGCGGTCGGTGCGGTCCTCGGGCTTGCGCGACAGCTGCGACAGGGCCACGACGGGGATGTCGAGCTCCTTGGCCAGGATCTTCAACCCCCGGCTGAGCTCGGAGACCTCCTGCACCCGGTTCTCGGCTCGCCGGTGGGGCTGCATGAGCTGCATGTAGTCGACGATCACCAGGTCCAGGCCGTGCTTGTGTTTGAGCCGGCGGCTGCGGGAGCGCACCTCCATCAGGTTGATGCCGGGTGTCTCGTCGATGTACAGCGGCGCCTCGGCCAGCCTGCCCATGGCCTGCGACAGCTTGGGCCAGTCGCTGTCGGCCAGCCGCCCGGTGCGCAGCCGGTCGAAGTCGACTCGGGCCTGGGCCGCCAGCATGCGGTCCACCAGCTCCAGCTGGGACATCTCCAGCGAGAACAGCACCACCGGCCTGCGCTGCTCGACGGTGATGTGGGTGGCCACGTTGGTCACCCACGTCGACTTGCCCATGGCCGGTCGCGCCGCGACCACCACCAGGTTGCCCGGCTGCAGCCCCGCGGTGACCTCGTCGAACTCGACGAAGCCAGTGGCCAGGCCGGTGATCGGCGAGCGCTGCTCGTGCAGCCGCTCGATACGCTCGAAGCTGGCCAGCAACAGGTCCTTCATGGCCACGAAGTCGCGCAGCCGGCCCCGCTGGGCCACCTGGTAGACCAGCGCCTCGGCGGCGTCGACGGCCTCGTTGACGCCGTCGGCCGGGTCGTAGCCCAGCCGGGCGATGCTCGTCCCGGCGTCGATCAGCCGCCGCCGCAGGGCCTGCTCGGCGACGATGCGCGCGTAGTGCAGGGCGTTGGCCGCCATGGGCACGCGCTGGAGGATGTCGGCGATGGCCACCGCCCCGCCGACGTCGTCGAGCTTGCCGCGGCGCTCCAGCTCGTCGGCAAGGGTCACGGCGTCCACCGGCTCGCCGCGCTCGTACAGCGCACGGATGGCCTCGAACATGGTGCGGTGGGCGCCGCGGTAGAAGTCCTCGGGCCCGACCAGCTCGCCGACCTCGGCGATGGCGTTCTTGGACAGCAGCATGCTGCCCACCACGCTGACCTCGGCGTCGAGGTTGTGGGGCGGGATCCGGTCGTAGCGTTCGGTTGCGGCGGCGGGGGAAGGAGCGCCGATGTACTGCGGCTCTGCGGCCACAGGCGCCTCCTGGCTCAGTCCCCGCGCACGACCTCCACGCGAACGGTGGCGGTCACGTCTTCGTACAGGCGCACCGCGGTCTCGTGCTCGCCCAGCTCCTTGAAGGGGCGCTCCATCGGGATGCGCCGGCGGTCGATGGCGATGCCCAGCTGCGCCTTGACGGCCTCAGCCACCTCCCGATTCCCCACCGACCCATACAGCGTGCCGTCCTCGCCCGCCCGCGCCGGGATCGTCACCGCCGCCGACTCGATCCTGGCCTTGAGCTGCTCGGCCTCCTCCAGGTTGCGCGCCTCGCGTTTCTGGCGCGCCTGGCGTATGGCCGCGGCGTCTTCGACCGCGCCCTTGGTGGCGCGCATCGCCAGCCCGCGGGGCACCAGGTAGTTGTTGCCGAAGCCGTCGGCCACGTCGACGATGTCGCCGGCACCCCCGAGGTTGTCGACGTCGCGTTTCAAGATCACCTTCATCTGGGCGCGCTCCTTCAGCCGGCCCTGGCATCCGCTGCCGCCGGCAAGGCGGGGTCAGCGGGTCGAGTAGGGCAGCAGGGCCATCTCCCGCGCGTTCTTGATCGCCTCGGCCACCAGTTGCTGGTGCTGGGGGGTGGTGCCGGTGACCCGCCGGGAGCGGATCTTGCCGCGGTCGCTGATGAACCTCTTCAGCAGGGCGACGTCCTTGTAGTCGATGTAGTCGATCTTGTGCTTGCAGAAGTAGCACTCTTTGCGCTTGGGGGTTCTCACCCGGGGCGGCATCGCAACCTCTCTCCGGCCGCCAGCGGCCGGGGCTCCAGCTAGAAGGGAACGTCCTGGGGCTCGGGAGCGCTGGCCGGCGGGGGAGCGCCGCCAAAGCCGGCGTCGGTCCCGCCGCGGTCGCTGCGGGAGACCTTCTCGATCTTGGCGGTCGCCCACCGCAGGCTCGGGCACACCTCATCGGCTTCGATCTCGGTGACCCAGCGGGTCTGGCCTTCGCGGTCCTCGTATGAGCGGCTGATGAGCCGGCCCTGCACGAGCACCCGGGTGCCCTTGGAGAGAGAATCGGCGACGTTCTCGGCGTAGCCCCGCCACACGTTGACGGTGAAGAAGCCGTCGAGGCGGTCCTCCCACTCGTTGGTGTCCTTGTTGCGCAGGCGGCGGTTGACCGCCACGCGCAAGCTCGCCACGGCCACACCCGCGGGGGTGTAGCGCAGCTCGGGGTCGTCGGCCAGGTTGCCGACGATGGTGATGACGTTGTCGCTGGCCATGCCCAGACCTCCTGGTCGGTCTTACGCCTGCCCGGTATGGGGCCGACCCGAGTCGGCTCCTTTGCTGGTCCGCGCTGGGCGGACCGCGGGGAAGAGTCGAACCTTCAGGAGGCCCGCTTGACGCGCGGGCCGGGACGCACGATCTTGTGGCGGACCACCTCGTCGGCGAGCCGCAGCTGACGCTCCAGCTCCACCAAGCCGTCGGAGGGCAGCTGGAACTCGACGACCGTGTAGTAGCCGTCGGTCATGTGCTGGATCTCGTAGGCAAACTGGCGCTTGCCCCAGTGATCGACCCCTTCGACGTTGCCACCCAGCGTCGCGACGAGCGTCGTGAAGCGCTCGACCGTGGCGGCCACGGCGTTCTCGTCGAGCGTGCCGTTCGTGATCATCATGAGTTCGTACGTGCGCATGATCCATCCCGCGGTCTGAGCGGCTCCCACGGTCGGACTCGCCGTCGGCGGTCCCGCCGGGAGCAGGACGGTCAGGAATCGGCACGGTACCACCTGGGTCTGCACGTCTTCAATCCGACAGCGCCACCCTACCGGGAGGGTGCGACAGCCGGCGCAGCCGGCCCGCCAAGCTGTGGACTGCGCTGCCGACGGTCGGCTCAGGCCTCCTGCTGGTTACGGGGCGGTTCCACGCCCTCGAGCTCGACGCCCAGCGGCCTGCGGGGGGCCGGGGGCGTGTAGGTGCGCAGCGCCTCCACCGTCTGGGCCACGTCGTGGGTGACGACCAGCAGGTCGCGCAGCTCCGGATACGCCAGGCGCTCGTCGATCATGCGCTCCAGCTGGGCCAGCAGGGGGTCCCAGTAGCCCTTGCTGTCGAGCACCACGATGGCGCGGTCGTGGTAGCCGAGCTGCTTGAGCGTGAGGATCTCGACCAGCTCCTCGAGGGTGCCGATGCCGCCGGGCAGCACCACGAAGGCGTCGCTGCGCTCATCCATGATCGCCTTGCGCTCGCGCACGGTGTCGGTGCGGATGAGCTCGACCCCGGCGTGGTGCAAGGCGATCTCGCGGACGGCGAGGCGGTCAGGGATGACACCGGTCACGGCGGCGCCGGCGGCCAGCGCGGCCCGGGCCACCTCGCCCATGAGGCCGACGTTGCCGCCGCCGTAGACCAGTCCCCAGCCCTGGGCGGCCAGAGCCCGGCCGAACTGCGCGGCGACCTGCCGGTAGGCCGGGTCGACCGCCTGGCTGGACGCGCAGTAGACGCACACGCGCAGGCTGGGGCTGGGGGGGCCACGGCGGCGATGGTAGCGACGTCGCGGTCAGGCCCGGCCTCCAGGACCGGGCCATCCCCCGCCTTATTTGTGTCCGACCGCCCTGATCGGCTACCACGGTGGGGGGACTGGGGACCCGGGCACGCAGGGAAGGGCACCGATGCTGGAGGCGCGCAGCTGGCCGAGCGCTGCACCGGGTCGGCCCGACGCCGGCCGCCGCGGCCCGCTCACGCCTGCGACCCCGGGCTGCCCGTGAGTTCCCTGCTGGCTGTGTCGGCGACCGTGCTCGGCGGCGCGCTGGTGGGGCTGGTGCCCACCCGTCGACGGCTGCGGGTGCGCCCTCGGCGACGGCCCGCCGCGCGTCGCCGAG
>DASZOD010000279.1:0-4639 GCA_035550935.1 Egibacteraceae bacterium
TCCCCACCCGCCGGCGGCGGGTCGCGGCTGCAAGCGTAGGCTGGCCGGGCCGTGCACGGAGACCCGGCCACCGACCTGTCCGGACTCGTCGACGCCGCCGACGTCGACGCGCTGCTGCTGGCCGTCGATGAGCTGTGCGCGCGGGTGGAATGGGACGTCCTGGTCGATCTGGCCCGCCGCTGCCGCGACGCGGTGGAACTCGGCAAGCAGCTGTGTCCCGTAGCCGAGCACATCGACTACCGCCTGGCGTACCAGGCCCCGGCCCGCTACGCCGCTGCGGTGCTGCGCCCGGGCGCCGGGCGCTTCGCGTTGGGTCCGTTGACCGAGGTCGCGGCCAGCACCCATGACTGGGCGTCGTTGGCGCCGCACCTGCGCGACCCGGCCTCGGCCGGCGCGGTGGCCCAGGAGCGGGTCATCCGCGGAGAGGACCTCACCGGCCGCGCGCCCGGCGTCCCCGTCGAGCTGTCGTTGCGGCTGGAGCGCTGGGAGCCGCGCTACGCGCTGCCGACCTACCGCGACCGGTCGGCGACGTTTTCCCATCCCGAGATCGCCGGCCGCCAGCTGCCGCCGCCGGCCGCGCTGCGCCCGGCCCCCGTGGCGCCCGACGACGCGCTCCGCGCGCTGTGCGACGTGGTGGAGACGTGGACCTCGCAGTCGTCGGGACGGGTGGAGGCCCTCGCCGTGGAGGGCCCGGCCGAAGGAGCGGTGGGCGCGCTCGTCGAGGAGGCGGCGATCGTCCCGATCGCCCCGGCCGAGGCCCTGGCCCTGCTGCAGTGGGCAGGCGCCAGCGGCGGAGCGTACGGACGGCGCCGCGGCGGGGCCGCCGGACGTTTCGCGGCATGGTGGGCCGGTGCCGCGTTGGCCAGGCTGGACTGGCCGGTGCAGGGCGCCGGGACCGTATTCGCCGCCGCGCTCGGCGCAGGGATCGACAAGCTGCGCTGGTACCGCTGGGGCACCGCGCAGCCCGAGACGGGATGGGTGCTGCGGCTGGCCGTGGCCGATCCGGCCGAGGGCCGGGCCTGGGCGCTGCAAGCCGTCGACAGCCGAGACGAGGGCACGGTCTGACGATCGTTGGCCCCGCATGAGCCTGGTGGTCCTCGCCGTCGTCGCCGCGGTCGGCGTCGGCTACGGCCGCGGCGGGCGGCTGTCCAATCTGGCGCACGCCAGGCTGACCCGGAGCTGGCTGGTGGCGGCCGCCGTCGTCGCGCAGGGTCTGCTGGCGCTGCTGAGCGCAGGTGGGGCCGGCATGGCCGGCAGCCTGCTGCTCGTGGCCTCCTACGGGGCCCTCCTGGCGTTCGTCTGGTCGAACCGCTTCCTGCCGGGCATGGTGCTGGTGTTCCTCGGCTTCGGGCTCAACGCCGTCGTCATCGCCGTCAACGGCGCGATGCCGGTCTCCCGCGCGGCGCTGCTGGCCGTCGGCGCCGACCCGGGCGAGCTGCCCCCCGGCAAGCACCGCCTGCTGGGCCCCGACGACCCGCTGCGCCCGTTGGCCGACGTACTGCCGGTCCCGCTGCTGCACACGGTCGTCAGCGTCGGCGACCTCATCCTGGCCGCTGGCGTGGCCGTGCTCGTGGCCAACCTCATGCTCGCCCGTCCGCCGCCACCGGGTCGCCGCGCCCGCACCGACACGGGGAGCCCGGGCCGACCGGGATAGGCTCCCCGACCGCGGTGCTGGGAGCGACGATGACCGAAGCCGTCAGCCCCCCAGCCACCCCACGGTGGCCGCAAGTCCCTCGCGCAGGGTCGTCCACGGCTTCCAGCCCAGCTCCGCCACCGCCAGGCGGGCGTCCAGGGCGATGTCGCGCAGCTCACCCAGGCGGGGGGCCGCGTGGCGGGCCGGGCGGCCGTAGCCGGTGAGGTCGGCCAGCTCGGCGAACAGGCGGTTGACGCTCGTGCGCTGCCCGGTGCCGATGTTGAGGCGCAGCCCGTGGCCGCGCTCCATGGCCAGCACGAAGGCGTGCACGACGTCGTCGACGAACACGAAGTCGCGCGTCTGCTCGCCGTCGCCGTAGATCGTCACCGGCTCGTCAGCCAGCATGCGCCCGCCGAAGATCGACACGACCCCGGCCTCGCCCAGAGGGTCCTGGCGGGGCCCGAACACGTTGCCCAGCGCCAGTGACGTCCAGCGCAGCCCGTACAGCGACGCGTAGGCGTGCAGGTACTCCTCCACGCCGCGTTTGCTCGCCCCGTAGGGCGAGACCGGGTGGCCGGGGTGGTCCTCGTCGATCGGCAGCGCCTCGACGTCGGGCTCACCGTAGATGCAGCCGCCCGAGGTGGCCAGGAGCACCTTGTCGGCGCCGTGGCGACGGCAGGCCTCCAGCAGCCCGACCGTGCCCACGACGTTGACCATGGCGTCGCGGACGGGATCGTCGACGCTGCGGCGGACGTCGATCTGCGCGGCGAGGTGGAAGACGACCTGGGGCCGGGACCTGGCCACCACCCGTTCCAGCGCGTCGGAGGTGATGTCAAGACGCTGGAAGGTCAGCGGCAGCTCAGGGTCGCGGCGTGCCTGGGCAAGGTTGGCCAGTTTTCCGGTGGACAGGTCGTCGACGACGGTGACCTCGTGGCCCTCGGCCAGCAGGCGGTCGACGAGAGTGGAGCCGATGAACCCGGCCCCGCCGGTGACGAGCACGCGCGTCATGACCTTCTCGACCCTCCCGCAGGGCGCCGTCAGAGCCCGCTGGCCTCGATGCGCAGGCGGGCGATGACCCGCTCGACCATCCCCGCAGGCGCGGCGTCCCTGCAGCGGCGCGCCACGATCGCCCGCAGGCTGCGCTCGAAGCCGGCCCGGTCAAGGCAGGGCGGGCAGTCGTGCAGGTGCGCCCGGACGGTGCGCTCCAGCGTCTCGGGGCACTCGCCGTCCAGGTATCGCTGGAGCTCGTCCAGCACCCGGCGGCAGTCGCAGTCGTCGTCCATGGCGTCCTGATCCCCTATGAGCGGTCACGGCGGTCGGCGGGCGACTCGACCGTTGCGGGCACGAGGCCGCGACGCACCGCGAAGTCATACAACGCCTTCTGCAGCCGGGACCTTCCGCGATGCAGACGACTCATGACCGTGCCGACCGGCGTGCCCATGATCTCGGCGATCTCGGCGTAGCTGAAGCCCTCGACGTCGGCGAGGTAGACCGCCATGCGGAACTGCTCGGGCAGGTCGGCCAGGGCCTGCCTGACCTCCTCGTCGGTCAGCCGCTCGAGCACCTCGACCTCGGCGGGCGCCTGGGTGGTCGCCGCGATGCGGTCGTACAGGGAGAAGTCCTCGTAGGCGTCGGCGGAGATCTCGTCGGGCTGGCGCTGCTCGCGGCGGTAGGCGTTGATGTAGCTGTTCGTCAGGATGCGGTACAGCCAGGCCCGCAGGTTGGTCCCGGGGCGGAACTGGTGGAAGGCCGCATACGCCTTCGTCAGCGTCTCCTGCACGAGGTCCTCGGCGTCGGCGGGGTTGCGGGTGTAGCGCAGCGCCGCCGAGTACAGCTGGTCCAGGTACGGCAGCGCGTCACGGACGAAGATCTCCCTGCGCTCTTCGTCGGTGAGGTGCCGGCGGACCGTTCCGCCCGCGCCCGGGGGCGGGCCCGGCGTGGCCATCGCTGTCTCCTGGGGCTGCCCGTGTCATGGCCCATGTCGTCTGCGCGGGCCCAGTCCGTACGACATGTCCACGACCGCCGAGCTGAGCCTTGCCACCCGCGGTGAGCCGAGACCGGTTACGTAGTCCCAGCAGGGCGTCGCGTCCTGCAGGAGGTCGCCGCCTGGGGTGACGTCGTCAGAGGATCCTACCGGGCGGCGTGGTCGCCGCCAGTTCGTAGCGCATCGAGTCGTAGCGCATCGGGTTGACGAACCCGAGCCTGCCAGGCCCTCGCGCTGGGCGCGCTGGCCGAGCAGCGCGATACACGCATCCCGGTCAGTGTCCCAGCGTAGCGGCTGGTTCCCTCGCCCAGAGGTGCTCGTCCCCATCGGCAGCTGTCAGGTTTTCCCCTATCACGTCTAAGACCGTGTTGACACGTCTGCATCCGTCTCCTACAACCTGCATGCGCGTCGCGAGGGGGACGCGCGCGACTGGAGGCCCATCGATGGCGGACAACCCGCTGGCCGCCTGGCTCAACGCTGGGGAGGCCGAGCAGCCACTCGCATCCGGCTCCATGCCGGCCGGAGACCGCGCCGAGGCCGCTGTGACGTCGCCGCTGCCGGCCGACGACGCCCCCGGCGCGGGGGACGGCCGTCGCCGCCGCTGGTGGGGGCTGGCGGTCGTGGCCACGGTCCCATGGGTGATGGTCACCGCCTTGGCGCTGGGCCCGGGAGGGACGCACCCACCGCCGATGCCGCCGGCAGCCGGCGGCCCCGGCGACGGTCCGTCAGCGGCGACGCCGAGCGAGGACCCGTCCGCGTCGCTGGCACCTCCGGTACGGGTCTCGCCCGCGGACGCTGACGCGCCCTCCGGTCCTCAGGCGACCCCCGGGGCGCCGGCCGCCGCGGGCGTGCTCGCGGTGCGCCGGGCGCTGGGCGGCCAGAGCGGCCAGAGCGGCCAGAGCGGCCAGGGTGGCGACGGCCCGTCCGGGGTGGCGGTTCGCTACGTCGACCTGGCCGTGCCCGAAGCGGTGGTGCAGGTCGGCGACGTCGCAGTCGTCACCGTGGCCGCCGTCGTGCTCGAC
>DASZOD010000280.1:0-7578 GCA_035550935.1 Egibacteraceae bacterium
GGTCACGGTGAGGCATCGGACTCCCGTAGGCCGCCGCGGCCGCCGCCCCGCCCACGGCGGGCCCGTCCCAGGCAGCCCCGCCCGCTGTGGCGGCGGCTGCTGCGGGTCGTGCTCGTCGTGCCTGCGGTCGCGATCGGCTTCGCGGCCGTGGTGCTGTTCTTCTACTTCTTCAGCTCGGTGCCGCTGCCCGACGCCGTCGGGACGCGGCCCACGGTCATCCTCGACGCCACCGGGGCGGAGATCGGGGTGTTGCGCCCCGAGACCAGCCGCGAGGATGTCAGGCTCGCCGAACTGCCGCCCCACGCGGTGCAGGCCGTACTGGCGGCCGAGGATGCGGACTTCTACACGCATCCGGGGGTCAGCCTGCCCAGCGTCTTCCGTGCCGCCTTCCGCAACGTCGTTGGCGGCGAGATCACCCAGGGCGGGTCGACGATCAGCCAGCAGTACATCAAGAACGTCACCGCGGCGGACGAACGGACCTTCCTGCGCAAGATTCGCGAGGCGGCCCTGGCGGTCAAGCTCGAGCAGCAGTACTCGAAGGAGGAGATCCTCGGCTTCTACCTCAACTCGATCTACTGGGGGCGCGGAGCCTACGGCATCCAGGCCGCCAGCATCGCCTACTACGGCAAGGACGCCCAAGACCTGAGCCTGCCCGAGGCAGCCCAGCTGGCTGGCATCATCCCCGCGCCGTCGGGGTGGGATCCGGCGGCCAACCCCGCCGAGGCCGAGCGGCGTTACCGCTACGTGCTGGACCGCATGGTGCAGTTGGGCTGGCTGGAGCCGGCCGACGCCGGCCGGCTGGCGGCGCAGCGGCCCGAGACGACCGCCCGGCGGCCGATCGCCTTCAAGCAGGCCCCCTGGTTTCTCGACCTGGTGCGGGATGAGCTCGAACAGCGCTTCGGCGACGACCTCTACCAGGGTCTGACCGTGGTCACCACGCTGGACCTGGCCCTCCAGCACCAGGCTGAGCGCGTCTACCACGAGCGCTTCGTGGCGTCGGGCATCGCGCCCACCGGGGCCCTCGTCGCCCTTGACCCGGCCACCGGCGGGGTCCGGGCCCTGATCGGCGGCAAGGACTACGGCGCCGACAACTTCAACGCGGCGTGGCGGGGACGGCGCCAGCCTGGATCGACCTTCAAGCCCTTCGCCCTGGCCGCCTGGATCGAGCAGGAAAAGTCGCCCGAGAGCTACTTCGACGCGCCCGCCGAGATCGAGGTCGAGGCCGCGGACATCGGGGAGCCGCGGGACTGGGAGGTGTCCAACTATGCGGGCGCCGAGTACGAGGCGTTGTCGCTGCGGGAGGCCACCTGGAAGTCGGTGAACACCGTCTACGCCCAGGTGCTGGACGAGGTGGGCAAGGAGGCCGTGGTCGACGTCGCCAGGCGGGCGGGCATCGACAGCCCGCTCACGCCGGTGGCGTCGATCGTGCTGGGGACCGAGGTGGTCACCCCCCTGGAGCTGGCCGAGGCCTTCAACACCTTCGCGGCCGGCGGGATCCACCATGAGCCGTATACGGTCCAGGAGGTCATCGACCACGGCAACACGCTGTACCGCGCTCAGCAGCGGCCGCAGCGGGCGTTCTCCGAGCAGGTCGCCTGGACGGTCACCGATGTCCTGCGGGGCGTGGTCCACAGCGGCACCGGCACCGCGGCCGCCATCGACCGGCCGGCAGCGGGCAAGACCGGCACGACCCAGAACTACGCGGACGCCTGGTTCGCCGGCTACACGCGCGAGCTGACCGCGGTCGTGTGGATGGGCAACCGGGACAACAACCAGCCGATGTCGCGCAACCCGACGGGCGGCGACCTGCCGGCCGCGACCTGGCGGTCGTTCATGTCCGCCAGCCTGCAAGGACAGCCGGTCCGCGACTTCCCCCAGCCGTCCGCCAGGGGCCTGGTCGTGACCCGCGCCAGTCCCACGCCGACCATCCCCGACTGCGACGAGGACGAACAGCTCGTCGAGCGCGCCGACGGCGACCACGTCTGCGCGGCGACGACCCCGTCCGAGCAGCCATCGGCCTCCGAGACGCCCTCGGCGCAACCCAGCGGCGGCACCACGCCCCAGCAGCCCGGGACACCGGCCGGCTCCGCCCCGGAGCCCGGTGCCGGGGAGCCGTCCGCCCACCGGCACCAGCCGCCGCCGACGCCCACTGCGCGGGCGTCGCCCACCCCGTCGCCGTCAGCCAGCGCGTCGAAGCGAGAGGTCGGGACCCTGGGCAACCCGCTGGGCTCGTAGGGGCCTGCCGCCGCGACGCGGGGGCGCGGCACGCAGCCGGGGCGGACCGTCGTACGCGCCGGCGTCGGTGACAAGACACAGCCCCACGACCCACGCCAGCACGCCCGCCCTGGCCAGCAGGGCGAAGGCCAGGACGCCGTAGCCGGGTGCCGCGGTCCCCTGGTCGACACCTGCCAGGAACGGGAACTCGGTGGCGAACACCATGAGGTCGGCGGCCAGGAACGCCGCGAAGGGCGCCGCCCGTGGCAGCGCCAGGGCCATCAGCGGTAGCAGCCACAGGCTGTACTGCGGCGAGTAGACCTTGTTGACCAGGAGGAACCAGCACAACAGCGGCAGGACCAGCCGCCACCAGCGCTCCGGGGGGCTCTTGCGGGTCCCGACGGCCACGATGACCGCCGCCCCGGTCAGCAACAGCACCGCCGACCACAGGTTGAGGGCGGGCAGTGACACGCGCAGGCCCAGCACCCGCCCGGCGAAGTACCAGAGACTGTCCCAGTTCGCCGGCCGCGCCCGGTTGAGGGCGAAGAAGTGCCACCAGCCCTCCCATGCCAGCATTGCGACCGGAAGGTTGACGAGCGTCCAACTCGCCGCCGCCGCGGCCATGTGGGCGAGCGCGGCGCGGGGAGCGCGCTGGGCCAGCCGGGCGGCCACGACGACCGGCACCACGACGGCGGGGAAGAGCTTCGCGGCCGCGCCCAGCCCGGCGGCGACGCCGGCCCACCCGTCGTGCCCGCGCAGGTGCAGGACCACGGCGAGCGTGAGCAGGAACACCGCCGCTGGGTCCCAGTTCAGGAAGGCGTACGCCGCCAGCGTCGGGGCCGCCGCCCACCAGGCGGCGCGGGCGGGCCCCAGACCGGCCCAGCCCAGCAGGGCCAGCACGCCCACGGCGAACACGGCGCCGAGGGCTGCGGTGACGTGGTAGAAGACCCTGGCACGTGCTGGGGGCGGAAAGCGCTGGGCTGCCTGGGCGGCCGCCCACATCTGGGCTCCGGTCAGCACGGGGTACTCGACGGGGTGATCGAGGTAGGGGACGGCTCCGGCGTCGAGACGTTCGGCGTACCACAGCGGGTAGACGTCGGTGTAGCACCACTCCAGGTACTGCTCGCCTGCGGTCCAGCCGCCATCGAGGCAGCGCGCCTTGGACCACCAGCCGACCAGGACCGTCGCCAGACACACCAGGCTGACCGCCGCCCAGCGCCGCGCCGCCGCGCCGCTCATCGCCCCCAACGGTACCGAACTCGCTGGCCGGCAGGACGCACGCGGTGCGCCGGGCCCAACGAGGCCGTGGCCGGGTCAGCCCTGACGCTGGGCGGTTTCTTCGGCGTCCTCTGCGTGCTCGGGCTGCCCCGCGCGGAGGCTGGCCACCACCGTCACCGTCAGGATCACCGCGATGACGGCCAGGCTCTGCAGCGGGTTGGGATGCCAGATGCCTGGGATCTGCTCGGTCAGCAGCTTCAGACCCACGAAGCCCAGGATCACCGCCAGCCCGTGTTTGAGGTAGCGCAGCCGGTCCGACACCCCGGCCAGCAGGAAGTACAGCGCGCGCAGGCCCAGGATCGCGAAGATGTTGGAGGTCAACACGATGAAGGGGTCCTGGGTGATGGCGAAGATCGCGGGGATGGAGTCGGTCGCGAAGATCAGGTCGGAGAACTCCACCAGGATGAGCACGATCAGCAGTGGGGTGGCCAGCAGCCTGCCGTCCTCGCGCACGACGAAGTGCTCGCCGCGGTAGTCGTCGGTGGTGGGGATCACGCGGCGGACCCGGCGCATGAGCGGCGACTTGGTGATGTCCTCGCTCTCCTCGCGGCTGCGCCACGTCTTCCAGGCGACGTAGAGCAGGAACGCGCCGAAGACGTACAGCACCCATTCGAAGCGGGCCACGAGCACCGCCCCGGCCAGGATCAGCGCCGTGCGCATGACGATCGCGCCCAGGACCCCGTAGAACAACACCCGGTGCTGCAGGTGCTTGGGCACGCCCATCGTCGAGAAGATGATGACGAACAGGAAGACGTTGTCCACCGACAGCGACTTCTCGATGATGTATCCGGTGAAGTACTGGACCATGGCCTGGCCGCCGTGCGCGGCTCCGGCGTGCAGCCGCGGGACCAGCAGGCCGAAGACGATCGAGACCCCCACCCAGATGGCCGACCAGATGCCCGCCTCCTTCAGCGACACCGCGTGGGTGTCGCGGTGGACGACGAAGAGGTCGACGGCCAGCAGCAGCGCGACCACGACCGCGAAACCGCCGTACAGCAACGGGTCAGGCACCGGCACCTCCATGCGACGCGACCGGGGTGTGCGCCCGCAGGCACTGTCCCCGAAAGATCCGGGACGCGAACAGCGACGGGCCTGCTACCGGGGAAGATGGCAGGGCGGCGGGCGGGGGCGTGTAGCGTCGGTGGCCAGCGGGTAGTCCGGCCTTGGAGGTGAGTGTAGTGGGCGAACTCGATCGTGCGAAGGGCAGGCGCAAGGAGGCCGCCGGGGATCTCACCGGCGACAAGGAGCTGAAGCGGGAAGGCAAGCTGGACCAGGCCGAGGCCAAGATCAAGGACGCCGTCGACGAGGCCCGCGACAAGGTCGGCGAGTTGCTGGACAAGGCGAAGTCGCGGAAGAAGGACCGTCCCACCTGAGCCGACGACCTGCGGCGACGGGGGCGCGGGCCCACCGTCACCGGCCCTGTTCCGTGCTCGCCGCCGGGCTGGCGCCCCCATGAGAAGGGAGGGGCGGTGAGCGACATCGCCATCCGGCCGGCGCGCGACGACGAGCTCGACGACGTTGCCGCGCTGATCGTCGATGCCTACGCCGAGTACGCGGCCCGCATGTCCCCCGACGCCTGGTCGTCGTTCGCCCAGAACATCGCCGACGTCCGAGGCCGGATGCCCGACGCCGAGCTGCTGGTGGCCGAGCGCGACGGCCGGCTGGTGGGCTCGGTCACCATGTTCACCGACTGGCGGGGCGCGCAGGAGGGCACGATCGGGGTCCGCCTGCTGTCGGTCATCCCCTCGGAACGGGGCAGCGGGGTGGGTCGCGCCCTCATGGAGCGTTGCATCGAACGGGCGCG
This sequence comes from Egibacteraceae bacterium, assembly GCA_035550935.1. Classification (GTDB taxonomy): domain Bacteria; phylum Actinomycetota; class Nitriliruptoria; order Euzebyales; family Egibacteraceae; genus DASZOD01. The sequence goes on from DASZOD010000280.1 coordinate 5,297, forward strand.
CGAGATGGGCAAGCGCAAGGTCGTGCTCACGACCACCCAGGAGATGGACACGGCCCGTGACCTCTACGACAAGCTCGGCTTCGTCCGCGAGCCCGACCTCGACCACGAGCCCGCGCCCGGGGTGCGCTACGAGGGCTACGGGCTGAAGCTGGACTAGGTCCCGGTCTGCGCCGTGAACCGGGCCGACGCGGTGGTGGTCGGCGCCGGGCCTGGCGGCTCGGCGGCGGCAGCCCGGTTGGCCGGCGCGGGCTACGACGTCGTCCTGGTGGACAAGGCGTGCTTTCCCCGCGACAAGGTCTGCGGCGACGGCCTGACCCCCGGGGCGGTCGCGGCCCTGGCCCGCCTGGGCCTGACCGACGAGGCCGAGGGAAACCTTCCCGGCTGGCACCGCCAGCAGGGCCTGCGCATCCGGACAGCCTCCCGCGTGTTGGACCTGCCCTGGCCCGAGCGCGATGGATGGCCCGCCCACTCGCTGACCGCCAGCCGGTCGTTGCTCGACCACACGCTGGTCCGCCACGCGGTGCGGGCCGGCGCACGGCTGTGGACCCAGACCCGGGTCACCGGCCCGGTCTTCCTCACCAGCTCCCGCCGGCGCGTGGCCGGGGTCTCCTACCGTCGGGCCGACGGCGCCGAGGGGGTGCTGCGCGCCCCGGTCGTGCTGGCCGCCGACGGCGCCGGCTCGGGCCTGGCGACCGGTCTGGGGTTGCCCCGGCTGGCGAACCGGCCGCTGGGCGTGGCGATCCGCGCGTACTACCGCAGCCCCCAGGCGGCCACGCCGATGCTGGAGGTGTTCCTGGGCATGGGCGGCGACGGCTCGCTGCTGCCCGCCTACGGCTGGCTGTTCCCGCTCGACGGCGGGCTGGTGAACGTCGGCTGGATCCTGTTGGACACCACCGGCCGGGCCCGGGCCGTCGACTACCGGGCGGTGCTGCAGCGCTGGGTGGCCAGCCTGCCCAGCCACTGGGGGCTGGGGCCGGCCACCATGGTGGGCACGCCGCGCAGCGCTCCCCTACCCATGGGGTTCAACCGCAAGCCGGCGGTGCACAAGGGCGTGCTGCTGGTCGGTGACGCCGGCGGCATGGCGAACCCCTTCAGCGGCGAGGGCATCCGCTACGCGCTCGAGGCGGGCGCCTTCGCCGCCGAGGCCGCCGACAGCGCGCTGAGGGCGCGGTCCGCGACGCCGTTGGAGTCCTACGCCAGCACCGTCGCCCGCCGTTGGGGAGGCTTCTACACCGCCGGCCGGGCGTTCCAGCAGCTGGCCTCGCGCCCGGCCGCCGCGGAGGCCACGGTGGACGCGGTCCTTGCCCACCCGAGGGCCATGGGCCTCCTCTGCCGCCTCATGGTCCACGCCGACCACGGCGCTGGAGACCCCAGCGACCGGCTCCTCTACCGCTTGTCGCGGGTACTGCCGGCGTCCTAGCGCCCGCAGCGGTTCCTGTCAGCCGCGACCGGTGCTGACGGCAGACCGCGCCTCTGCGGCGCGTCGGCCGTTGACGCCTTGGCGACACATGTGTCGCCAAAGCTTCAATCCAGGCCCCATCCCCGAGTGATCGGACGGCGCGGCACACGCCCAGTGATCCCATGGGGTCGGATGATCCCATGGGGTCGATGCCCTGCACGGCTCCGCGTCCAGGAGCCCCTACAGGAGCGGGCACCCGATCGCAATCGCGAGTCAACCGAGGCTAAGGAGATCTAGGGTGCGGCGGCCGCGCAGCGGTCGCCGGGGAGCGGGGATCCGACAAGGCCGAGGGCGGCCGCGCAGCGGGCGTCGGCGGGGATCCGGCCAGACGCCAGCAGGGCCGGGACGGCGCTTGTGGAGCCGCACGAGTTCACCACAAGAGGAAGGTATCTGCGCCTCCTTATGTGGTGTTGCTTGTAGTAATGTGCTTCCATGAGCAGAGTCAAGGACCTGGCAGGGCTGGCGGTGCTCACGATCGGAGCGACGGTGGCCGTGGTCGGGCTGCACCGCCTGGGCTCGCTGCCGTGGCTGCAGGTACCGACCGACCGCCTGGGCACCTGGTTGGCCACCACCGCCACCGCCGACGTCGTCGCGTCGGTGCTGCGGCTGATCGCGCTGTGCTGTGCCTACTGGCTGCTGGCCGGGACGGCGCTGTACACCCTGGCCCGGCTCAGCCGGGTGCCCGCCGCGATCTCGGCCGTGCGCTGGACCACACTTCCGCCGGTCCGTCGGGTGGTCGATCGGGCGGTCACGCTGACGCTCGCCGTGTCGGCGGCCGTCGGCGGCGGGGCGGTCGCGGCAGCTGACCAGGCCACCCCCCCGC
>DASZOD010000281.1:0-15049 GCA_035550935.1 Egibacteraceae bacterium
GCCGCACGGACCCGGCTACAGTCAGGAGGTCACGGGCGGCAGCTCTGCCCGCAGCGCCCACGGCGGCGGCCAGCCGAACTGCCAGCGAGCGAGAGGGAAGCCGAAGACGACGAAGAGGGCCAGGAGGAGGAACACGAGGACGAGGAGGAGCGCGGGAAGGAGGGCCACGGGCGCGGAGGCGGCCGCGGACGGGGGTAACGCCAGGAGCCGAGCTGGATCCCCGCCCCCCGGCGGCCGCTGCGCGGCCGCCCTCACCAGCTGGCTAGCGGCGGCAGTACAGCACGTTGCTGTCGCCCTCAGGTACCACGATGCAGGGCACGTCGTCGACCAGCACCGGCTCGCTGCGCCCGCCGCCCAGCACACTGACCGCCACGGCGACGAGCAGGACGAGGGTGATCGCGCTCATCCCCGCGACCGTCAGCAGCAGCTTGATCCAGTTGTCCTCCCGCTTGAACGTCTCGATGGGGTCGGGCACGTGGCGTTCGCGGGCCTGGTCGCGTCGCGGCGGCTCGCCCGGCTCGGGCCGGGTGCCGGCTGCGACGGCCGGGTCGGGCCTGTCGGGGGATCGCAGCGGGCGGCCGGGCCCGCCGGGCGCCGGCGCGGCGCCGTCGATCGGCTCGGTGGAGGCGGCTGGGTCGGACATCGGCTTCCCTCTCGCTCGCTGGCAGTCGGCTGGCCGCCGCCGTGGGCGCTGCGGGCAGAGCCGCCGCCCGTGACCTCCTGACTGTAGCCGGGTCCGTGCGGCGGCGGCGCCCGGTCACTCCCAGCGAAAGACCGCTGCGGCCAGCGCCGGGGCGCCCGCCGCCCAGGCGGCCAGGATCGCCAGGGTCGCCGCCGGCAGTTCGCTGCCGGCGAATCCGGCGCGCAGCACGTCGGCCAGGGGGGCAGCCGGCAGGACGCGGGCGCCCAACGCCAGCGGGCGGGGCAGCGCCTCCAGCGGGAACACCAGGCCGCTGACCAGTAGCAGGACGACGAACAGCCCGTTGGCGGCGCCCAGCGTGGCTGAGGCCGGCAGTGCCCCGGCCATCGCCAGTCCCAGCCCGGCGAAGGCCGCGGTGCCCAGCACCAGCCCGGCGGCAGCCAGCAGCAGGCCCCCCCCGGCCGGGGGCCGCCAGCCCAGCAGCGCCCCGACGCCGGCGACGACGCCCACCTGCAGCGTCTCCACGGCCAGCACTGCCAGGGCCTTCGCCGCGATCAACTCGCCGCGGCGCAACGGCGTCGCGCCCAGCCGCTTCAGCACGAGGTAGGCGCGCTCGAAGCCGGTGGCGATGCCCAGGGCGACCGTGGCGGCCGCCATCACCGCCAGCACCAGGATGCCCGGCACGAGGAAGTCCACCGGGCGCTGGCCGGCGGTGGGCAGCACCGGCACCAGCGAGAAGAACACCAGCAGGGTCACCGGGATCCCCACCGTGGCCAGCAGGTTCTCGCCGTTGCGCAGCAGCAGGCGAAGTTCCATGCCGGCCTGAGCCAGCAGCCTGTGGGGGCTCACCGCCCACGCTCGCCGGCCGCGTCCTCGCCGACCAGGCGCAGGAAGGTCTCCTCCAGGTCGCCGTCGGCCGTCGACACCCCCGTCAGCGGCAGCCCGCGGTCGGCGAACCACGCCGACACGGTGGCGATGGCCTCGGGCCCCCGGTGCACGACGTAGCGTCCGGCGCCGCCCGGCTCGACCGTGGCGCCGACAGCGCGGGCCAGGGCCTGTCGGTCGATCACCGCGGTGGTCGTCACCAGCAGCCGGTCGGAGCCCGACCGGGCGGCCAGGGCGGCCGGCGAGTCCAGCGCGAGCAGTCGACCGTGGGCGATGACCCCGACCAGGTCGGCGAGGCGCTCGGCCTCGTCCAGCAGGTGGGTGGTCACCAGGACCGTCACCCCGTCGGCACGCAGACCCTCGATCAGCTGCCAGGTCGCCAGGCGGCCCTGAGGGTCCATCCCGGCGGTCGGCTCGTCGAGCATGGCCACCTGGGGTCGGCCCACCAGGGCCAGGGCCAGGTTCAGTCGCTGCTTCTGACCGCCCGACAGCGCCCGGTAGCGGGTGGCCGCCGAGCCGGTCAGGCCGACCTGATCCAGCAGGGTGTCGGGGTCCAGGGGACGGCGGTAGAAGCGCGCGTACAGCCGCAGCATCTCGCGTGGCGTCGCCGCCGGGTAGACGCCGCCCTCCTGCAGCATGACGCCCATGCGCGCGACGAGCGCGTCGTGGTCGTCGCGCGGGTCCATCCCCAGCACTCGGACCGTCCCGGCGTCGGGTCGCCGGAAGCCCTCCAGGCATTCCACGGTGGTGGTCTTGCCGGCGCCGTTGGGACCCAGCAGGCAGCACACCGACCCGGCGGGCACGGCGAGCGACAGCCCGTCGACGGCGCGCAGGGCCCCGTAGGTCTTGACCAGGCCTTCGACCTGGATGGCCGGCTCCACGCTGCCATTCTGCCGGCCGGGCAACCTGCCCCAGGGGGTCCGGGGTGGAGCGGTAGGCTCCACGCGCCCGGGGTGCGGCTGCGCGTGGGAACGAAGTCAGACCACAGGCGACTGGGGCCAACGCGATGAGGGCACGGCAGCGGTGACGGCCGGGGGGCAAACCCCGCGGCCGACCGCGCTGGTGTTCCCTGGGCAGGGCAGCCAGCGGGAGGCGATGGCGGCCCCCTGGCGCGGGCACCGGGCCTACGTGCGCTGGGCGCAAGCAGACGACCTGCTGGGACGGGACGTCACCCGCTTGGGGCTGGAGGCCTCAGCCGACGAGCTGCGCGAGCCCGCCAACTGCCAGGTCGCCCTGTTCGTCCACCATGTCGTGCTCCTGGAGGCCTGGCGGGCGGCCGCAGGACCGGCACCGCTGGCGGTCGCTGGCCACTCGCTGGGCGAGTACAACGCGCTGGTCGCCGCCGGCGTGCTGCCGTTCGCCGACGCGCTGCGGCTGGTCGAGGCGCGCGCCGGCCACACCCAGCGAGCGGCGCAGACCAACCCGGGCATGATGCTGGCCTGCCTGGGGTTCGGCGTCGAGGAGGTGCGTGCGGCCTGCGACGGTGCCGGGGCGTACGTGGCCAACGACAACGCACCGGGCCAGATCGTGGCGGCCGGCTCCGCCGAGGCGCTGGAGCGCCTACGGGCGGAGCTGGACGGTGGCCGGGGACGGCTGGTAACGCTGGAGGTCGGCGCCGCCTACCACAGCCCCCACATGGAGCCGGCGGTGGAGCCGTTCGGCCGGGCCCTGGACACCGCTGCCTTCGCCGACGCCACCGTCCCCGTCGTGGCCAACCTCGACGCCCTCCCGCACACGGCGGCGGGGGAGTGGCCGTCGTTGCTACGCCGCCAGCTGGTGTCTCCGGTCCGTTGGCGCGAGACGGTCAGGACGCTGGGAGCCCTCGGCGTCGGCCAGGTCGTGGAGCTGGCCGCCTCCGCGGTGCTGACCGGTCTGGTGAAGCGCACCGACCCGACCCTCGGCCGGCGGACCGTGGCCACTCCTGAGGACCTGGAGAAGGCCCGGTGACGGCGGGCGCCTCCGTGGGGGCAGGGTCTGTTCCAGGCTGGGCGCTGGTGACCGGCGCGTCGAAGGGGATCGGCGCGGCCACGGCCCAGGCCCTGGCCGCTCAGGGCCGGGACCTCATCGTCCACTACGGCAGCGACGTCGAGGGGGCCGAGACGACCGCACGGGCCTGCGGCGACCAGGGCGTCGGCACCCTGGTGGTGGGCGCCGACCTGCGGAAGGGCGTGGAGCCCCTGGTCGCAGCCATCGAGCAGGTGGGAGGCCTGGCGGTGCTGGTCAACAACGCCGGGACCACGGCCGACGGCCTGGCGCTGTCCATGAGCGACGACGCCTTTGCACTGACCTGGCAGGTGAACCTGGCGGCAGCGTTCGCGCTGTGCCGCGCGGCGCTGCGCGGCATGCTGCGCCGGCGGGCGGGGCGGATCGTCAACCTCAGCAGCGTCGTCGGGCTGCACGGCAACGCCGGCCAGGCCAACTACGCCGCCAGCAAAGCGGGGCTGGTGGGGCTGACGAAGTCGCTGGCCCGCGAGGTCGGGCGCCGCGGGATCACGGTCAACGCCGTCGCCCCCGGGTTCGTGGAGACCGCCATGACCGCCGGCGTCGGCACGGATGGGCTGCTGGACCGGGTACCGGCTGGGCGGCTGGGCAGGCCCGAGGAGGTCGCCGCGGTGGTGGCCTTCCTGTGTTCAGACGCCGCCTCCTACGTCAATGGCGCCGTCGTGCAGGTAGACGGCGGGCTGTTCTCCTGAAGGCCAGCCCGTGTCGACCGTGTTGATGCGTCTGGGACGCCGGACGGTGGGGGCGGCGCTGTTGTGGTGGACGCGGGCGGAGATCGCGGGCGCGGAGCACGTCCCCGAGACCGGCGGGGCGCTGCTGGCAGGCAATCACCGCTCGTTTCTCGACCACTTCCTGCTCGGCGCCGCCTCACCGCGGCCTGCCCGCTTCCTGGGCAAAAAGGAGCTGGCCAGCGGCCTGGGCGGCGCAGTGAACCGCGGTCTGGGCATGATCCCCGTCGACCGCGGCCGCGCCGACCTGGCGGCGCTGCAGGCGGTCGTCGACATGCTGCGCGCCGGGGAGGTCGTAGCGCTGTTCCCCGAAGGCACCCGTTCGCCGACCGGGCGGCTGCACCGCTTCCGCAGCGGCCTGGCCCGTGTCGCGGCGCAGGCCGCGGTGCCCACCGTGCCGCTGGGGCTGGTCGGCACGGCAGAGGTCTGGCCACGGGGCTCAGCCCCGTCGCCGCGCCGGCCGCCGCCGGGGCTGCTGGCGGTGCGCTTCGGCCCGCTCATCGGTCCGCCGGCGCCCAGCCCGCGGGCCCGCCGGGCGTTCACCGACCGGGTGCGGGCCCAGGTGGCGGCACTGAGCGGCCAGGCGATCGACGAGTCGTTCGCGCCGATCCGGGACGACCCAACCGACCCACCCAGCGACCCACCGAACGGTGTGTCGGCTTGGTGACCGCTGCGGTAGCAAAGGCCACACACCCCGGGGGCCGGGAGCCGCGGCGGCCGTCAGGGGACCGGCCTGGCGCACGCCGGCGCGGCCTGGCCGGCGCGTGCGCGCCCGCGGTGCCAGGCGATCTGGCGTGCCAGGCCGCTGCGCAGGTCGGTGGCCGCGGTCCAGCCCAGCCGGTCCCGGGCCTGGTCGGTCGCGCCCCAGGTCCAGGCCACGTCGCCGGGACGCTCGGGTCCCCGGCGCACCGCCAGCCCGCTGGGCCCGAGCTGCTCGCGCAGCAGGTCGACCACGGTCGACAGCGACACCGGCGCCCCCGCGGCCACGTTGAGCACCGCGCCCGGCTCCAGGTCGGCGGTGGCGGCCGCCGCGGTGGCCGCCACGGCGTCGTCGACGAAGGTGAAGTCGCGGGTCTGGGCGCCGCTGCCGTACAGGGTCAACGGCCGGCCGGCCAGAGCCGCCTCGATGAAGCGGTGGATGGCCATGTCGGGCCGCTGGCGCGGCCCGTAGATCGAGAAGAAGCGCAGCGACACGCCGAGCAGTCCCCGCCGTGCGTAGGCGCCGACCAGCAGCTCCCCGGCCAGCTTGCTCACGCCGTAGGGGCTGGCCGGGCGCGGCAGGCTGTCTTCGGCCACCGGCGAGGCGGCGTCGTCGCCGTAGATCGACGAGCTGGAGGCGTACACCACCCGGGGGGCGCCGCCGGCGGCGGCCGCCTCCAGCAGCCGCTGGGTGGCCAGCACGTTGCCCCGGCAGTAGGCGGCGAAGGCCGGACCCCAGGAGCCGGGCACGCCCGGTTCCGCGGCGAGGTGGAGCACCACGTCGCTTCCGCGGACCAGCGGGCCGAGGTCGTCGGCGGCCAGGTCGGCTTCGACGAGCTCGAACTCGCAGCGGGTCTGCAGCCAGCGCAGGTTGGCGCGCTTGCGTGCCGGGTCGTAGGCGTCGGTGAAGGCGTCGACGCCGCGGACCTGCCAGCCCTCGGTCACCAGCCGCTCCGCCAGGTGGCTGCCGATGAACCCGGCCACCCCCGTAACCAGCGCCAGGGGCGTGCCCGGGACCGGGGCTGCGACCGCTGCCGGCTGCTCCACGTCGGGCAGTATCGGCGGCCGTCGGTTTCGTTGTCACATCGGGGCGTGCCCTGGCGGCGGGTCGCGGGTGCCCGGCTACCCGGGGCCCGGCTGGCCGTCCCACGCCGGGGCCGGTGGCCTGCGCGGCGACCGCGGGGCACAGTGGGCCCATGACGGACGTGCGGATCGAACTGCCGGCCGGGCTGCGCCCCGCGGACGGGCGTTTCGGGTCCGGGCCCTCGAAGGTCCGTCAGGCCGCCGTCGAACGCCTGGCCGAGGTCGCCCCCCGGCTGCTCGGCACCAGCCATCGCCGTCCGGGGGTCAGAGCCCAGGTGCGCCGGGTCCGCGAAGGCCTGCGGGCGTTCTTCTCGCTGCCCGACGGCTACGAGGTGGCGCTCGGCAACGGCGGGGCGACGCTGTTCTGGGACGCCGCGGGCTACTGCCTGGTCCGCCGGCGCAGCGCCCACGCGGTGTTCGGGGAGTTCTCGGCGAAGTTCGCCGACGCGTTGGCGGCGATGCCGTTCCTGGCCGAGCCGGCGGTGGTCGCCTCCGAGCCCGGCTCGCACCCGGTGCTGGACGCCGTCGACGGCGCCGACCTGTACGCGCTGACGCACTGCGAGACCTCCACCGGAGTTGCCATGCCGGTGTCGCGACCCGAGGGGGTGAGCGCGGCCGAGGCGCTGGTGGCCGTCGACGCGACCAGCGCCGCGGGAGGGATCGCCTTCGACCCCGAGCAGGCCGACGCCTACTACTTCTCGCCGCAGAAGTGCTTCGGCAGCGAGGGCGGACTGTGGCTGGCGCTGCTGTCGCCTGCCGCCCTGCAGCGCCTCGACGAGGTGGCCGCCGGCGCCGACCGCCACGTCCCGGCCATGCTCGACCTGCGCGTGGCGGTCGACAACGCCCGCCAGGACCAGACCTACAACACCCCGGCGATCGCCACGCTGTTCCTCATGGGCGAGCAGATCGACTGGCTCAACGAGCAGGGCGGCCTGGCCTGGGCCGCCAAGGACTGCGCCGCGAAGGCCGCCCACCTGTACGACTGGGCCGAGCGCTCGGGTTACGCGCGTCCGTTCGTGGCCGACCCGGCCCAGCGCAGCCCGGTGGTGTGCACCATCGACCTGGACCCGTCGGTGCCCGGCGACCGGGTCTGCGCCGTCCTGCGCGCCAACCGCGTCGTCGACACCGAGGCCTACCGCAAGCTGGGCCGCAACCAGGTACGGGTCGCGGTGTTCCCGGCGGTCGACCACGCAGACGTCGAGCGCCTCACCGCCGCCATCGACTTCCTCGTCGAGCGCCTGACCCGGTAGCCAACCCGGCATGCGCTTCGTGGGTGTCGACCTGGCCTGGGGCCGGCGCAACCCGACCGGGCTGTGCGCCGTCGAGGACGGCGCGGTGGTCGAGTCGAGCCTGGCCCGCGACGACGACGAGATCCTGGCCTGGCTGCGCCCGCACGTCGGCGATGGCTGCGTGGTGGCTGTCGACGCTCCGCTGGTCGTGCGCAACGCCACGGGTAGCCGCCCCTGCGAGAAGGCGCTGAACCGCTGCTTCGGGCGCTTCCACGCCGGCTGCTACCCCAGCAACACGACCCGGGTGCCGCCGCGGGCCGAGCGGCTGGCGGCGGCGCTGGACCTGCCGGTCGACCCCTTCTTTGCCGCGGGCAGCCAGGTGCGCCGCGCCATCGAGGTCTACCCGCACGCCGCGCTGGTCGCCCTGTTCGCGCTGGACCGGACCCTGAAGTACAAGGCCCGCCGCGGGCGGACCGTGGAGTGCCGCCACGGCGAGTTCGCCCGGCTCCTGGGGCTGCTGGAGTCGCTGGCCACCGCCGACCCGCCCCTGGACGTACGCCGCGCGCCGCGCTGGCACCAACTCGCGGCCACGGTCACCGCCGAGCGCGTCGCCGCGCGGCTGGACCGGGCCGAGGACGAGCTCGACGCCTACCTGTGCGCCTACGTCGCGCTGCACCGGTGGGCCCACGGACAGGCCCGCAGCCGCGTCGTCGGCGACACCGCCAGCGGCTACATCGTCACCCCGGTCACCCCCGAGCTGGCGCGCTGCCTGGACGACGCCGACCCACCCGGTCGCCGAAGCTAGCCCGAGACGCACCAGGCCGGCCTGCCCGCCGTCAGCGCGCGGCGGGCCCGAGGGTCGAGCAGCAGGGGGATGAGCGAGGCCGCCGGCTGGGCCATCGGCACCGCGACGGCGGCGCCGGCGGCGGGCTCGGCGCGCACCCCGTGGAGGGCGAACACGCCCGCCAGGCGCTCGGCCTGCACCGAGTCGACCAGGTAGCGGCAGGGCGGCGGATCGGCGACCTCGGCGGGCGCGGGCGGGTGGTCGTCGGCACCGCCGAAGAACACCGGCCGGCTGGCCGTCGCTCCCGCGGCGGCCCGACGCCTCGACGCCGCGCCACAGGCCGCATGCGCACGCTGGCCGTGGCGGCGCAGGAACCCCAGCACGTCCTCCATCACCCGCCGCTGGGCCTGGACCCGGGCCCGCAGGGCCGTCACCCGGTGCCCGGCGGCGTCGCCCTCCAGCGTCACCGCGGTCTCCACCAGCAGGCCCAGGCGGTGCGACAGGCCCGCCGCGTTGCGCAGGATGGCCTCGTCCCCGCCGCCCGGCAGCGCCGGATCCGGACCCATCGCCGCCTGCCGCGCCGCCCGCCCGTACTGGTCGGCGGTCAGGCCCGCGCCCCGCGCCCCCCGCGCGACCGCAGCGCCCAGCGCCTGCGACAGCGCCCGCAGCCGCGGGTCGACGTTGAGGTTGCGCGGCCACAGGTACAGCAGGTCGTGGTGGAAGCGGGTCGCATCGGGCGGACGGTACTCGTGCAGGTCGACGACCACGTCGGGGGACCAGGCCCGCAGCGCGGCGTGCAGCGCTCGCGTCTCGGGCTGGTCCAGCGCGAGGTGGTCACGGTTGAGGTCCGCGGCGCCGTTGCCCCGCGTGCCTGCGGCCCGCCCGTCGGGGTTGGCGGTGGGGATCGCCAGGACCGCCTGGTGCCGCAGCTGGGCGAGGACGACGGGGTCGCTGGTGAACGCCAGGTCGCGCAGCAGCTCGAGGGCGGCCTCCCGAGAGGCCGGCTCGTGGCCGTGCTGGGCACACACGAACAGCACCGCCGGGCCCCTGGCGGCGCCGACCCGCGCCAGCCTCACCGGGCGGCCGGTGCGGCTGCGGCCCACCGCTGCGACGGCCACGCGCGAGGACCGGCTGGCGAGGGCGGCCAGCAGCGCCGCCTCGTCGTCCTCCGACGTCCACGCCCGGTCGCCGGAACGCTCGAAGCCGGTGCGCGGCAAGCGCTGCGCGCCGATTCCCGGCGCCAGCAGCAGCGCGCCGGCCAACCCCAGCGAACGCAGGAACTCACGCCGGCCCAGCCTCCACGGGCGGGTCATCGGGCCCTCCGGTCGTTTGCGCCATCCGAGCCTAGTCACTCCGCCTCCACGGCGGGCTGTCGGACGGCCACGGGCTTGCCTACGATGGCGACCACCCGCAGCGACAAAGCAACGAGGAGGCTGGCCCATGGCCGGGATTGAAGAGACCCCCACCGCCCGGATCCGCAACGTCGTGCTTCTGGGGCACGGTGGCACCGGCAAGACGGCGCTGGCCGAGGCCCTGCTGACGGCCGCCGGCGTGAGCGACGGGCGTGGGGGGATCCTGGACTTCGAGCCCGAGGAGCGCGAACGGGGCCACTCGCTCAGCCTGGCCGTGGCGTCGCTGGCCTGGAACGGCCACAAGATCAACCTGCTGGACGCCCCCGGCGGCCCCGAGGCGGTCGGCGACGCATACCCGGCCTTGCGCGCGGCCGACCTGGCCGTCTTCGTGGTCGACGCCGCCGCCGGTGTGCAGGCCCAACACGACCAGCTGTGGGCGGCCTGCGAGCAGGTCGGGTTGCCACGGCTGGTGTTCCTCAACAAGCTGGACAAGGAGAACGCGGCCTACCAGACGGTCGTCGACGCGCTGCGGGAGCGCTACGGCAGGCCGCTGGCGCCCGTCCACATGCCCTTGGGCGTGGAGCGGGAGTTCAACGGGGTCGTCGACCTGCTGCACTTCGTCGCGGTGACGAAGGCCGACGGCGGCCGCCGGGAGATCGAGGTCCCCCAGACCCGCCGCGACCAGGCCGAGCGCAACCGTGAGTCCCTCGTCGAGGCGATCGTCGAGAACGACGACGCGATGATCGAACGCTACCTGGAGGGGGAGGTCCCCGAGGCCAAGGAGCTCAGCGAGGCGTTCGCCAAGGGCATCGCGACCTGCGGCTTCTTCCCCCTGCTCTGCGGCTCGGTGGCGCTAGGCATCGGCGTGCGCCTGCTGGCCGACTTCGTCGTCGAGAACGGCCCGTCGCCCGCCGACCGCGGCCCGCTGCAGGGCACGCAGGCAGCGGGGCGCCAGGAGCTGGACGGCCCGGTCGCCCTGTACGTCGCCAAGACGCTGTCGGACCCCTACGTGGGGCGCATCAACGTCCTGCGAGTGCTGGCCGGTCAGCTGACCCAGGACGACACCCTGGTCGTCGGGCGGACCGGGAACAGCGCTCGGCTGCACCAGCTGTTCACCCTGCGCGGCAAGGAGCAGACGCCGATCGCCGCCGCGAACGCTGGCGACATCTGCGCGGTCGCCAAGCTCGACGACGTGGTCACCGGCGACGTGCTGCACCCCAAGGACGCGCCCTTCGCCGTGGAGCCGGTGGCGCTGCCCGAGCCCTACCACCGGGTCGCGCTCGAGCCCGCGTCCGCCGGCGACGAGGACAAGCTGTCGACCGCGCTGGCGCGCCTGCGCGACGAGGACCCGTCCCTGCGCATCCAGGTGGACCCCGACACGGGGCAGCTGGTCCTGCGCGCCTACGGCACCGCCCACGTCGATGTGACGCTGGCACGGTTGCAGCGCAAGTTCGGCGTCTCGGTCAACCAGGTACCGCTGCGCCTGGCCTACCGGGAAACGATGCGCAGCGCGGCCGCCGCCACCGGCCGTCACGTCAAGCAGTCCGGTGGCCACGGCCAGTACGGCATCGCCTACGTCGAGGTCGAGCCGCTCGAGCGGGGCGGCGGCTTCGAGTTCGAAGACCGCATCGTCGGCGGGGTCATCCCCCGCCAGTGGATCCCGTCGGTCGAGAAGGGGGTGCGCGAGGCGATGCGCCAGGGGGTGCTGGCGGGCTACCCGGTGGTGGACGTCCGGGTGCGTCTGGTCGACGGCAAGCACCACTCGGTGGACTCGTCGGACATGGCCTTCCAGCTGGCGGGCTCGCTGGCCTTCCGCAACGCCGCCGAGCAGGCCGGCGTCGTGCTGCTCGAGCCGATCATGGACGTGGAGGTCACCGTCCCCGACGAGCTCACCGGCGACGTCATGGGCGACCTGTCGTCACGCCGGGGGCGCATCCAGGGCACCGAGCCTGCCGCCCCGGGCCGAACGACGGTGCGGGCCCACGTCCCCGAGGCCGAGCTGGTGACCTACACCGCCGAGCTGCGGTCGCTGTCCAGCGGCACCGGCAGCGCCGCCATGCGCTACGACCACCACGACGAGGTGCCCGACCACATCGCCAAGAAGGTCGTCGCCCAGGCCGCCGAGCAGCAGGGCTAGCCGGGCGAGCGGGCGATGACCGCCGACGGCGTGCCGACCGGCGACCGGCAGGCATCCGGCGGTGGCGAGCGGCAGCAGCCGCGCGGGGTCACGATCTACGACGTCTGCGGCCCGTCGCAGGACCCTCCGCGGCTGCGACGACTGCCCCGGGTGGTCGCGGCCGCGCTGGGGCTGGTGTGGGCCGCCGGCCCGCGTCAGCTGCTCGCCGCGGCAGCCCTGAAGGCGCTCAACGGCGCGGGCGTGGCGGTGCTGGTGCTCGGCGGGCGCGATCTGCTCGCCGGGGTGCTGGCGGCCGACCGCGCCGGAGCAGCGTTCTCCGCGGTCGGCCCCGAACTGGTGGCACTCGTCGCGGTCACCGTGGCCATGGGGTTTGCCGCGGCCGCCGGCCAGCAGTTGCAGGACGTCCTGGGGGAGCTGACCGCGCGCCACGCCCAGGAGCGCATCGTCGAGGTGGCCTGCGCCGTCGAGCTTGAGGCCTTCGAGACGCCCGCCTTCCACGACCGCCTGCAGCGCGCGGCGCTGGGCGGGCAACGCCGTCCCCTCCAAGCGGTCCAGGGCCTGCTGGGGCTGGCCGGCGGCGGCCTCGGCGCGGCGGGCACGGTGGTCGCGCTGTCGGCGCTGCAGCCCCTGCTCGTGCCGCTGGCCCTGGCCGGTGCCGTGCCGTTGTGGATGGCGGCGGCCAAGAGCGGGCAGGTCTTCTTTCGCTTCGCCTACGAGCTGACGCCCGCCGACCGCCGGCGCCAGTACCTGTACGGCCTGCTGACCGGCAAGGAGCCGGCCAAAGAGGTGCGCGCCTTCGGCCTGGTCGGACTGCTGCGCGACCGCCACCGCCGGCTGTACGACCAGCGCATCGCCGAGTTGCGGCGCACCGCCCGCCGACGTATGCGCCTGTCGCTGCTGGGCAGCCTGGGGATGTCGGCGGTCCTGGGCGCCGCCGTGGGCGGCCTGGTGGCGATGGCCCTGGGCGGGCGTATCAGCCTGGCCGAGGCCGGTGCCGCCACCGGCGCGGTGTTCGTGCTCGGCGAGCGCCTCATGGGCGCGGCGATCAGCGCCGGACAGCTGTACGAGGCGGCGCCGTTCATCGAGGACTTCCTGTCGTTCCTGGCGCTCAAGCCCACCGCCGAGGCCCGCCGGAGCGTCCAGGCAGCCCCGCGGGGCTTCTCGCGGCTGGTCGCCGAGCGGCTGTCGTTCACCTACCCCAGCGGCCAGCGCCCCGCGCTGTGCGACGTGTCCCTGGAGATCCGTGGCGGCGAGGTCGTGGCGCTGGTGGGCGAGAACGGCTCGGGCAAGACCACCCTGGCCAAGCTGCTGTCCCGGCTGTACCTGCCGCAGTCCGGGCGCATCCTGTGGGACGGCACCGACACCGCCACCGTCGACGCCGACGACCTGCGCCGCTCGGTGGCGGTGATCTTCCAGGACTTCGCGCACTACACCCTGCCGGCGCGCGACAACATCGGCCTGGGCCGCCCCGAGTCCATCGACGCCCTCGACGGTATCGCCGCCGCCGCCGCCCAGGCCGGCGCCGACGAGTTGCTGGCCCGCCTGCCCGACGGCTACGAGACCCTGCTCGGTCCGGAGTTCGAAGGCGGCACCGACCTGTCGGTCGGCCAGTGGCAGCGGCTGGCCCTGGCCAGAGCGTTCTTCCGCGACGCGCCGTTCGTCATCCTCGACGAGCCGACCGCGGCGCTGGACGCCCGCGCCGAACAGGAGCTGTTCGCGCGCATCCGGACGCTGCTGGGCGGACGGACGGTGCTGCTGATCTCCCACCGCTTCTCCAGCGTGCGCTGCGCCGACCGCATCTACGTGCTGCAAGCAGGGCGGGTGGTGGAGGCGGGCAGCCACGCCGAGCTGGTGGCCCGCGGAGGCCTGTACGCCGAGCTGTTCGGGCTGCAGGCGGCCGCCTACCTGGGGTCGGACGACGGTCCGCCCGGCGCCCGCCAGACGGCCAGCAACGCGTAGTCGAAACTCAGCCGGGCGCATCCGGTGGCGGCATGAGTCCCTGAACAGCGCCTCCACGGCTCCGAGATCCGGATGCGTTCACCGCGCCGAGGACGTCCATGAACAGGCGTTCCAACTCCGTGAATCCCCGCGCACGAAGCTGCCTCGCCGCGCGTTCGCCAAGCGCGCCGACCGAAGCCAGGAGCCAGCGATGCGATCCATCGCCGGGCAGCGCTGCTGCACTCGGTTGCAGATTCGCTTCGGTGCTGGCCATTGAGGTTGGAGAACCGTCCGCCGCTCGGAGACCACCTCAGTGACGACCTCGCGGGTTGGGCGTGGCAGCCTGCGAACCCGGCCGTCGCGTGCAGTACGCGACTGCCGCTGGGCCTGGTCAACGAGCTGACACCGCGTCGGGCAGGCCGCTTGGGTAGTTCGTCCACTGACACTCGACGCCAGTCAACACCAAACCCTTCCTCGGCTCGACTTCGCCTCGACCAGGCCGACCGCCTTCCGGTGGACGAACAGCAGCAGGTGCTTGTCGATATCGACGCCCCTGTGCGGGTCCGTTGTCGTGGGCACCGTCAGTCATCGCCTCGCTGGGGAAGCTCGACTCTGAGCTCCCGCATGGGGAAATCGTCGAGGTTGTGCGTGAGCAGCACCGCGCCATGCGCCCGCGTCGTACCTGCCACGAGCGCGTCGGCGGTGTGGATCGTTCGCCCCCGCCGTGCCCACTCCGCCTGGTACTGGCCAGCGCGTCGGGCCGCCTCCCTATCGGTCACGAGGAATTGCAGCTGGTCGAGAAAGGCAGCGGCCCGTCGCCGTTCCCTCGGCCGCAGCCCCCGCTCAACCTCGGCCAGGTTCACACACGTCGTCGCGAGCGTATGCCCCCCGCTCAGCCTCCACCGGAGCCCGGACGCGAGCGACGGCGTGTCACGTAGGTAGCCGATCAGCACGGTGGAGTCGAGCACGAAGATGGTCAGGGCGTTTCCTCGGTCTGCCGCTGGGCGCGCACCCACTCGTTGATCGATGCCTGGTCTTTGAACTCAGGGTAGTCCTTGTCCTTCAGAATCCCCGCTGTCGACTCGAGCGCCCTCTCGAGCTCGACGCGCTGGAGCTTCTCGCGGGCCGCCTGCACAAGGAAGCGGCTGCGGCCACGCTGGCCCACCAACTTGTCGATGGCATTGAGGACATCGTCGTCGAGAACGACGTGGGTGCGAGCCACGGACGCCTCCTATCTCCCACTCGTCGTCCCACTGTACCGCGTCGTGCTCAGGCCGGCCGGTGGACGCGCCAGCGTGCTCGACGCGATCGGCCCACCCGACGACCCCACCGAACGGTACGCCTGGCGCCACGCCACCGCCCCGATCGAGCGTTACCGGGCCGATCACAGCGTCACTGGCTCTGACCGGGCCCTGGCCGCCGTGCCGACCGACCCGCCCAGCGAGCTGCCCCCACGCCGTCCGCCAGCCACTCATCGGCCTGGCCGCCGCCCGCGACCAGTCCGAATTCGCCCCCGGTCGCCGTCCCCGCAGGACGGCCTATCGAACTCACGCAGCCTCTCCCGCCTTTCGCC
>DASZOD010000282.1:0-11248 GCA_035550935.1 Egibacteraceae bacterium
GCCTTTCCCCAGGGAGCAGCCTGCGTGACAACCGTGCTCGCCGCCGAGGGCGGCTACCAGGTCTTCGAGCTCGGCGCGGCCGAGTGGTTCTGGCTGGTGTTCTCGGCCGCCACCGCCGTGCTGGCGATCGCCGTCGGCTTCGCGCTGACGCGTGGCGTCCTGGCCGCCGACCAAGGCACCCCCAAGATGATCGAGATCGCCAAGGCCATCCAGGAGGGGGCCCTGGCCTACCTGCGGCGGCAGTTCAAGACCATCGGGATCATCCTCGTGCCCCTGGCGGTCATCGTCTTCATGACCGCCACCCCGGTCCTGCAGCCCGACGGCGACCAGGCGCTGAGCTTCACCGAGTCGGGCATCTACCGCACCCTGGCCTTCCTGGCCGGCGGCTTCCTGTCGGGCCTGACCGGCTTCATCGGCATGAGCCTGGCGGTGCGCGGCAACGTGCGCACCGCTGCCGCCGCCCGCTCGGGCTCGCTGCCGGCTGCCCTGAAGGTGGCCTTCCGCACCGGCGGGGTGGCCGGCATGTTCACCGTCGGCCTGGGCCTGCTGGGCGCCACGCTCATCATCATGGCCTTCCAGAACACCTCGTCGGCGATCCTGGTCGGCTTCGGCTTCGGCGGCTCGCTGCTGGCGCTGTTCCTGCGGGTCGGCGGCGGCATCTTCACCAAGGCCGCCGACGTCGGCGCCGCCCTCGTGGGCAAGGTGGAGGCCGGGATCCCCGAGGACGACCCCCGCAACCCCGCCACCATCGCCGACAACGTCGGCGACAACGTCGGCGACTGCGCCGGGATGGCCGCCGACCTGTTCGAGTCCTACGAGGTCACCCTGGTGGCCTCCATCATCCTCGGGGTCGCGGCCTTCGCGTCGATCGGCGCCAACCCCGCCCTGGGGCTGATCTTCCCGGTCATCGCCCGCGCTCTGGGGGTGCTCGCCTCGATCGTCGGAGTGTTCGCGGTGCGCGCCACCGAGCGCGACCGCAGCGCCATGGCCCCCATCAACCGGGGCTTTCTCACCGCCGGGGTCCTCACGGTCGTCGGCACCTTCCTGGTGGCGCACTTCTACGTCGGCAACGCCAACGACAACGAGGGCTGGAAGGTCTTCGCCGCGGTCGTGGCCGGCCTGGTGCTGGCCCAGGTGGTCAGCCACCTGACCGAGTACTTCACCTCGACTGAGACCGCGCCGGTGCGCGAGATCGCCGAGGCGGCGCGCACCGGCCCGGCCACCACGGTGCTGTCGGGCATCAGTTCGGGGCTGGAGTCCACCGTCTGGGCCATCGTGGCGATCGCCGGCGCCATCGGGGTGGCCATCGCCCTGGGCGGGGGCAACCTGCAGTTCTCCCTGTACCTGGTGGCGCTGACCGGCATGGGCATGCTGGCCACCACCGGCGTGGTCGTCTCCGAGGACACCTTCGGGCCGGTGGCCGACAACGCCGCAGGCATCGCCGAGATGTCAGGCGAGTTCGAGGGCGAGCCCGAGCGCATCATGGTGGGCCTCGACGCGGTGGGCAACACCACCAAGGCCGTCACCAAGGGCTTCGCGATCGGCTCGGCGGTCATCGCCGCGGTGGCGCTGTTCGCCTCGTTCATCGAGACCATCGGCTCGGAGCTGGGCCTGGACGAGGTCGGCACCGCCCTGTTCCGTGACGTCGCCACCCAGATCAACGTGGCCGACCCGCAGACGTTCATCGGCCTGCTGATCGGCGGCTCGGTGGCGTTCCTGTTCAGCGCCCTGGCCATCCGAGCGGTGGGGCGCACCGCCGGGGTCGTCGTGCAGGAGGTACGCCGCCAGTTCCGCGAGAAGCGGATCATGGAGGGCGTCGACAAGCCCGAGTACGGCCGGGTGATCGACATCTGCACCGCCGCGTCGCTGCGGGAGCTGGCCACCCCGGCCCTGCTGGCGGTGCTCACCCCGGTGATCATCGGCTTCGGCATCAACTACTTCGCCCTGGGGGCGTTCCTGGCCGCGGCCATCCTCACCGGGCAGCTGATGGCGAACTTCCTGTCCAACGCCGGGGGGGCCTGGGACAACGCCAAGAAGTACATCGAGGACGGCCACGAGGGCGGCAAGGGCTCGGAGGCCCACAAGGCCGCGGTCATCGGCGACACCGTCGGCGACCCGTTCAAGGACACCGCCGGCCCGGCGCTCAACCCGCTGATCAAGGTCATGAACCTCGTGTCGCTGCTGATCCTGCCAGCGGTCATCAACCTGGCCGACAGCCCGGCTCGCTACCTCGTCGCCGCCGCCGCGGTGGTGGTGCTGGGCGTGGCCATCGCCTTCTCCAAGCGCAGCGCGGCCGGTCTGGACGCCGGCATGGACACGGTCGGGGGGCCGGAGGTGCTCACCGACCGCAACGCCGCCCTCAAGGCCGCGATCGACCAGTGGATCGCCGACCTGGGCCACGAGGAGCACGACCTGCGCGAGCGACTGCGCCAGGTCCGCGCCAGCCTGGAGACCCGCCTGCCGGCCTGACCTCCCCCACTCCCCCGGTCAGGCCTCGCCTCTCGTCCGGACACGGCGAGACAGGGTGGACCATGGGCAGCCGCCTTCATGACCGTTGACGGGTCGCATCGTTACGTTCCTGCGGTGGGCTGGCTGCCTTTGCAAGCGTGCGGCCCAGCGGCGCTTCAGGAGTGGCAGAGCGCGTCCGACGTGGAGGAACATTGGGGCGGACGTCGGCAGCGGCGGTTGCCGCCGCGGTAAGGGCACCGGCCCAATTGCTGCAGCGCCATCGACCTCTTAGAAGGTCGGGGCCTCGGTGGCCTCACCAGGCGTCTCGGTGGCCTCACCAGGCGTCTCGGTGGCCTCCGGGAGCGTCTCCGTCTCCTCGCTCTCCATATGGGTCTTGGTCTCGGTCTCGGTGAGGCTGGGCGTCGGCGTCGCCCCGGTGGGCGTCACCGTGGGCGTCGGCTGGTCGCCGCGTTCGGGGTCCGCCTCCAAGCCGGTGCGGAACGGGGCGCCGCCCAGCTCCTGCTCGCGCTCGGCGGTAAGCGCCGGGCGCCCGCTGGGCAGGTGGCGGAACCCCCGAGCGGCCTCTTGGACGGTGTAGCGCTCGCCCTCCTGCAGCGGCCGGTAGTCGCCGTTGGGCCACAGCACGAACAGCGCCGCCGCGGCCGCCGCGGCCGCGCCGGCGGCCAGCCCCCGGCGCGCCAGCGGCCGCTCGCTGGTGGCGCGCGCGACGGCCAGGGTCAGGCGCTTGCCGATGCGCCAGAACATCAGGGCCAGCCCGGCCACCGGCAGCACCAGAGCCAGCAGCTGGACGACTCCGACGACGACGGCCAGGATGCCGCCTCCCGAGAACGCCTGCGACAGGCGGTCGAGTTGCAACAGCAGCGAGTCGTAGGTGGTGGCCAAGATGCGGGGCAGGTGGATCAGGATGAGCGCGACGTTGAACGCCAGCAGCGGGACCACCAACAGCACCCACAGCGTCACCACCGCGCGGGCCCAGGTCTTCAGCTCGGTGACCCGCGAGTCCAACTCGCGGCCCGGCAGCAGGCTGCGCAGGATCGGCTTCATGCGGGCGAACAGGTCGGGCACGCCGGTCAGGTCGCTGACGATGTAGTAGCCGTCCAGGCGGACGAAGGGGAAGAAGTGGCGCAGGATCTCCAGATGCTGGACCAGGATGACCAGCAGCAGCGGCTCGAAGCGGGTCAGGGCATAGGCCCCGGCGGTGGCCAGCACGAAGATGAGGTTGAAGTAGATCCCGCCCAGGTCGGTGCGCAGCCGCCCGGCCTTGCCCAGCCGGTAGGAGTCGGTGACGTTGGTGTAGAAGGCCGGCCAGATGATGTAGAGGCCCACGCCCATGACGCCGGGGTCGGCGCCACCGTACCTGCAGCCGGTGGCGTGGCCGCACTCGTGGAAGGCTGCCGAGGCGACCACCAGGCCGAGCACCAGCACCAGCGTCGCCGGGTCGTAGAGGGCCTGGCGGGTGGCCTGTCCCAGTCCTTGGACGAAGAACAGCCACACGTCGAACACGGCGACCGCCGCCAGCACCGTGACCACGACCAAGGGCAAAAACAGCGGCCCGAAGACGGTGGTGATGGCCGCCACGACCCCTTGGGGGATGACCGCGGTGCGAAAGCGCAGCGCCAGCAGCGGGTCGGACTTGTCCAGCGGTGGGCTGGAGCCGTCGGCGGCCGCCAGCACCCCCAGCGGCCGCAACTTCTCCTCCACCAGGTAGCCGACGTTATCGGCGCTGACCGTGCGGCCGAACCGCTCGCTGACCCGCTCGGCGATCTGGGCCAGGTCGCGCTCGACGTCGACCTCGTCGGCCACCAGGTACAGCAGCCGCGACAGCTGGATGATCTGGCCGTCGGCGCGGCGCGCGAGATAGGGTGGCTCCTTGAAGCCTGACCCTTGGTACTCGCCGATCAGCTCGGCCCCCGCGGCCAGCAGCGGCACGTCGGAACGCGCCGGCGCCGCCGACGGCGTGCCCTCCCCCACGACCGGAGGCGGCCCCTGCGGGCCGCCTCCTTGACCTGCCTCGCTCACCCGAGCGTTCAGTGGCGTCGGGCGGCTGTTACGTGCTCTGGTCGATGGTGACGTCCTGCTCGGCGTTGGCGTAGGCGATCGAGTCGTCCGACAGGATGTTGGCGGCGACCGCAGCGTTGACCGGTGCGGCCACGTTGGCGTCGATCAGCGACATCGCCTCCCGGTCGGGTAGCTGCTCGCCGCCCTGGGCCTCCAGTTCCTCGACCGTCAGCTCGTCGTTGCGGATCTCCTGGGTCATGGTGGTTCCCTCCTGCGCGCTGCTTAGGTGCTCTGGTCGATCCACGACTCCTGGTCGGCGTCGGCGTAGGCCACCGCGTCGTCAGACAGCACGTTGGCGGCAACGGCCGCGTTGATGGGTATGGCCAGGTTGGCGTTGACCAGCGACATCGCCTCCCGGTCGGGTAGCTGCTCGCCGCCTTCGGCCTGCAGCTCCTCGACTGTCAGCTCGTCGCTGCGGATCTCGTCGGCCACGGCGATCATGCCTCCTTGGTTTCGGGTGCGATCGGGATAGGCTCTTGGCGAAAGGCCTCACAACCAGAATCTTCCCGTGAGAACGTTCGAGAAACCGGCCATCCGGACAAGATAAACAGCGCTCCTGAGGGGCAGCAGGGAAAATTGCACCTTCCGTTTTTCACCTACGATTCAGCGAATTCCCGGAAGCGCTGCAGATATAGTCCGATCCGCCGGGAGACGTAATCTGGCACCAAGCCGGCGGCCTGGACCGCCGCGGGGCTGTAGCGGAGCTGCATGGTGACCCTGGTGGAGTGGTCATCGACCGCAGCGAAGAAGATCCTGCCCTGTTCGGGCTCGCCCATCTCAGGAGGCAGCTCCTCGGGAACCGGCGCGGTGACCGTCTGGCCGCTCGGCGCCTGCGCGGGACCCACCTTCTGGGCGACCCACGTCTGCCATTGCTGGTGAGCCGCCGCCAGCGGCGCCTGCACCACGATCGAATGCTCAGCCGTCTCCATGGGCGCCTCCCCGTCTCGGCTCGTGCCCGCACTGAGCGCCCGCATCATGTCTGCCCGACTCCGGATCCTCTTGGCGTCGAGGCCGCTCGCGGGATGACCGGCGAGACTGAAGCCGGGCGTGGCCGGGCCGGCGGCGCACACTACCACACAGTGTCTTCCCGCCAATGACGGTGCGTAAACGAACGGAGGCGTGAGGAGGTGGGAGCTGCCCCTGTCGAGATGCGTGGCCGTCGCGCGCTGATAGGTCTGTTCACCTTGGTCTGTTGGCTCTAAGACGGCGGGCGGGTCTCTGCAAACCGCGCGGCGAAACAGGGCCTGGTCGCGACACAGACGAGTTCATGGGCGGCGGCCCGATCCCCGTCGCTGTTGCCGAGCTGCCCGCGTCGCGACGCCACTGCGGCGGGTCACGCAACGACATCGGCCTACCGGCCAGTACCCACGCCGTTTCCTCTCAAGGCCGGTGGGTATCGGCACGGAAGACGTTCGAAAGGGCTCGGGAGGCGAGCGACCGTGCACAAACTCGTGGCGCTGCTGCTGGCAATCGTCGGCGGTTTCGGCGTCCAGCCGGCCTTCGCCCACGGCGAGGCCGGCGGCGCTGATCACGTCGTCATGGTGCTTAACTACAGGGACGGGATGGCGCGCTCGCTGTCGGGCGTGGCAGTCTCGCCTACCGCCAGCGAGGTGGTCGACAACGAGAACCTGGCGCACGCCGAGTCCCGCTGCAGCGACTGCCGCACGGTGGCGATCGCGGCCCAGGCGGTGCTCATCACCCGCGACTCCAGCGTGGTCCAGCCCAAGAACGTCGCCGTGGCCGTCAACGAGAACTGCCTGCGCTGCGAGACCGCGGCCCTCGCCTACCAGTACGTGGTGACCACCGGCGGCCCGGTCCATCTCAGCGCAGAGGGCCAGCAGGAGATCCGCCGCATCCGCGACGAGCTTGCCGACCTGGCGGCCTCGCCGTTGCCGTTCCCCGACCTCGAGGCCCAGGCCGACGGACTCTACGAACAGCTGCGTTCGGTGATCGACGCCGAACTGGTCCGTGCCGGCCTGCAGGCGACCGGGGTCACCGGCAAGCAGGTGATCACCGACGTCGACTAGCCGCCCGTTGCTGCTCTTCCGCGTCACCGTGCCTGTACCGAAGGTCGGTTTCGGTCGCTGGCGGGAGGTAACGGTTGCCAGTGGGTACACCAGAAGGAGCAAACCAATGACCCAGCACGAGGCTGAGCTCACGATTGAGGAACTCGAGAACCAAGACGGCGAGCAGCTGCCCGACCGGGAGGCGATGTCGCTGGTGAACACGAACATCGCGGCACCCATCAACGCGGCGGTGGCTCTCAACGTGCTGTCTGACGACTCGGTGGCCTACGCCAACGCGGAGCAGACGGTGGACATCGACCAGAGCACGTAGCAGACGTTCGCCTGTCCGCAACAGCATTTGAGGTACAGCAGCCATGAGATTTCGCAAGGTCGTCAACCGGCCCGTCGAAGTGGACGAGGACGGGGTCCGGGTCGCTGGCGGGGTCAACGCAGTGGTCTCCGCCAACGTCAACGAGCGCGGGCCGTCGCGCTCGCGGGTGTCCAGCCGCCAGCGCATCGTTCAGCGGGGCGGCAAGACCGTGGTCGACGAACGGGAGGTCGTCGCCGATGACGGAGCCGCCGGCCCATGATGCGCCGCCGGCATGACGGTTCCGCCTCCGCCGGGCGCGGTCTGCCAGGATCGGCCCGTCAGCCGCTCGCCGACGACCAGGGCAACAGCTCCAGACTGGCCCACCCGGCCAGAGTGTTCGCCCCCGAATCCGGGGATTGAAGGGCCGGAGGAGGGGTTCCTTCGGTGGTACGCGGCCGTCGGCCCTGGCTCCACGAGTGCCCGCCGCTGCACATTGGCCAACGAGGCTGGCTGTACGGAAGGGTCGGTATGGCCGAGGTCGGCGGTCAGCCTGTTGGTCAGGGAGGCCAGCGACGCGGCGGCGCCCGTGTTGGGCGCCCTGACGCCTCGCGACGCCCCGGCGGCCCGCACGCGCCCGCAGGCGACCTGACCGGTCAGGCGTCGGCGCCCATGAGCAGGCGGGCCGCCTCTTGGACGCTGCCCGCCATCGACGGGTAGATCGAGAAGCTGTGCGCCAGCTGCGCGGCGGTCAGCCGGTTCTGCACCGCCACGGCCAGCGGCAGGATCAGCTCGCTGGCCCGGGTGGCCACGACCGTGGCGCCCAGGATCGTGCCCGAGCCCTCGATGGCGCGCAGCTTCACGAAACCGGCGGTGGTCTCGGCCATCTTCGCCCGGGCGTTGCCGGCGAAGGTCAGCGACACGGTCCTGACCGGCAGGTGGTCCGCGTCGGTGCCGTCGACCCCGACCGTGGCGATCTCGGGGTCGGTGAAGATGCAGGCCGCCACCGCGTCCCAGCGCAGCGGCGCCACCGCCTGGCCCAGCGCGTGCCACATCGCGTTGCGGCCCTGCATCGCGGCCACGCTGGCCAGCATCATGCGGCCGGTGACGTCCCCGGCGGCATAGATCGTGGGCACGTTCGTGCGGCTCACCCCGTCCACGGGGATCGCGCCGCCGGCCTCCAGCGCCACCCCGGCCGCCTCCAGGCCCAGGCGCTGCGACGAGGGCACCATGCCGACGCAGAACAGCGCGTGGCTGGCCTCGACCCAGTCGCCGTCGTCCAGCGCGACCCGCAGCCCGTCCCCGCCCAGCTGCAGATCGACCGCGCGACGGCCTCGGTGGATGACGGTGCCCCAACGCTCGAAACTGGCCTCGACGACCGCGGCCGCGTCGGCATCCTCGCCGGGCAGGACCCGGTCGCGGCTGGAGATCAGGTGCACCTCGCTGCCGAAGCGCGCGAACGCGTGGGCGTACTCCGCTCCGGTGGCGCCCGAGCCCACCACCACCAGCCGCTCGGGCAGGGCACGCAGCCCGAACAGCTCCCGGGAGGTGAACACCCGCTCGCCGTCGGGATGGAAGAACGACAGCAGGCGGGGGCGGCTGCCGGTGGCCACGAGCACGACGTCGGCCGCCAGCACCGTCGTGGTGCCCGCGGCGTCCTCGACCTCGACGGCGTCGCGGCCTACCAGCCGCCCGACGCCCTCGACGACCCGCACGCCGGCCTTCTCCACCTTGCGGGTGACGTCCGCCGACTGGTCGTGCGCCAGTCCCTGGACGCGGTCCATGACCGCCGCCATGTCCACCGCCGCCCGGGCGGCGATGTCGACCTCGCTCGACGAGCGCACTCCCAGCCGGTGCGCCGATTGCAGCCAGCCCATCGCCTCGGCCGACACCACCAGCGCCTTTGACGGCACGCAGTCCCACAGCACGCTGTTGCCGCCCAGGCCCTCCCGGGACACCAGCGTGACGTCCGCTCCGGCGTCGGCGGCGACGAGCGCCGCCTCGTAGCCCCCCGGGCCGCCGCCGACGATGACGATGCGTAGCCGAGCCATCGCGGCCAGGCTAGCCGGGTCTCGCCTGCGGGCGCTGCGCGCCCTCCGGTCCTCAGCCCAACCCCCGACTTGACCGTGCCGGCCACGGCGGCCAGCCTGCCGGAGTGCGCCACCACGACCACGTCGCCCAGGACCGCCGTCATGTCTGGCACCCGTTCACCCGTATGGACGAGTGGCTGGCCGACGAGCCGGTCGTCGTCGAGCGCGCCGAAGGCTGCTGGCTGGTCGACGCCGACGGTCGGCGCTACCTGGACGGCAACGCCTCGCTGTGGGTCAACGTCCACGGCCACCGCCGCCGCGAGCTCGACGACGCCCTGCGCGCCCAGCTGGACCGGGTCGCCCACACCACCTTCCTGGGCCTGACCAACCCGCCCGCCGCCGAGCTTGCCGCCCGGCTGGTGGCCCTGGCGCCCGCCGGGCTGGAACGCGTGTTCTTCTCCGAGTCGGGGGCCAGCGCCGTCGAGGTGGCGCTGAAGATGGCGCTGGCCTACTGGCGCTTCCGTGGCCAGCCCCAGCGCACGCTGTTCGTGTCCTGCGACGGCGCCTACCACGGCGACACGCTGGGAGCGGTCAGCGTCGGGCGCATCGACGCCTTCCACGACCTGTACCGCCCGCTGCTGTTTGCCACCCGCGGCTTCGCCCAGCCCTACTGCTACCGCTGCCCGCTGGGCCTGACGCACCCGACGTGCGCGCTGGCCTGCGCCGACACCCTGGTCGACGTGCTGCAACGCGACGGCGACCGGGTCGCCGCGGTCGTCGTCGAGCCGCTCGTGCAGGGCGCCGCCGGGATCATCACCGCGCCCGACGGGCACCTGGCCCGGGTGGCCGAGACCACCCGGGCCCACCGCACCCTGCTGGTCGTGGACGAGGTCGCCACCGGCTTCGGTCGCACCGGGGCGCTGTTCGCCTGCGAGCTCGATGGGGTCAGCCCCGACCTCATGGCCGTCGGCAAGGCCCTGACCGGCGGCTACCTGCCGATGTCGGCGACGCTGACCACCGCCGAGATCTTCGCCGCCTTCCGCGGCGAGGGCCGGGCGTTCTTCCACGGCCACTCCTACTCGGGCAACCCGCTGACCGCAGCGGTGGCGCTGGCCAACCTCGACCTCATCGAGGCCGACGACACCGTCGCCCGCGGCCGGGCACTGGCCGACACCCTGGCGCGCGAGCTGGCGCGCTTCGCCGCGCTGGACCACGTCGGCGACATCCGCCAGCGTGGCCTGATGGCCGGCATCGAACTGGTCGCCGACCGCGCCACGAAACGCCCCTACCCGCCCGAGCTGCGGGTGGGCGCGCGGGTGTGCCGCCGCGCCCGCGACTTCGGGCTGGTGATCCGCCCCCTGGGCGACACGCTCGTCGTCCTGCCCGCCCCGGCGATGTCCGCCGAGGAGCTGCGCTTCCTCGCCGACGCCCTGCTGCGGGCCACCCGCGAGGTGACCGAAGACCCCGCAGGTGGCACCGGCGCATGAGCCGGCGACGGGACCAGGGCGTGGCCGACCCGCTGGGGTGGATCGCTGGCGCGCTGGACGAGCTGGAGACCGCCGGGCTGCGCCGGAGGCTTCGCCACCGCGCCAGCCGGGCCGGGCGCAGCGCCGACGGCCTGGTGAACCTGTCCAGCAACGACTACCTGGGGCTGGCCGGCGACCGGCGGCTGGCCGCGGCCGCCGCCGAGGCCGCCCGGCGCTGGGGCGCCGGGTCCGGGGCGTCGCGGCTGATCACCGGCGGCACCACACTGCACCGCGAGCTGGAGGACGCCGTCGCGTCCTGGAAGGCCACCGAGGACGCGGTGGTGTTCTCCTCGGGCTACCTGGCCAACGTCGGCACCATCCCGGCGCTGGCCCGCCGCGGCGACGTGGTCTGCAGCGACACGCTCAACCACGCCTCGGTGGTCGACGCCTGCCGGCTGTCGCGGGCCGACGTGCGCCTGTACCCCCACGGTGACGCGGCCGCACTGGACCGGCTGCTGGTCGAGGCCGGCCACGCCCGTCGACGGCTGGTCGTCACCGACGGCGTCTTCTCCATGGACGGCGACGCCGCCGACCTGACGGCGCTGTGCGACGTCGCCGAGGCCCACGGCGCCATGGTCATGGTCGACGACGCCCACGGATGCGGGGTGCTCGGCCCCGACGGACGGGGCACGGCCGCCGCCCAGGGCCAGGCCCACCGCGTCCACGTCCACCTGGGCACCCTGTCGAAGGCGTTCGGCGCTGCCGGCGGCTACGTCGCGGGCAGCGCCGAACTGTGCGACTGGCTGCGCAACCGGGCGCGAGGCTTCATGTTCGACACCGCGCCCCCGCCCCCCACGGTCGGCGCCGCGCTGGCGGGGCTGACCATCGCTCGCGCCGAGCCGTGGCGGCGGG
>DASZOD010000283.1:0-4409 GCA_035550935.1 Egibacteraceae bacterium
TGGTGTTCAGGTAGTGGCCCTTCATCTCGCCGGTCTTCTCCGACGCCTTGTTGACCGCCTCGATCACGTGCAGGTAGCGGTCCCGCCAGCGCATGAACGGCTGGGAGTTGATGTTCTCGTCGTCCTTGGTGAAGTCCAGACAGCCACGTAGGAGATGAACTGGTCGTCGCGGCCGGGGACCTCCTCGATGTGGTAGCAGCGAGCACGGTAGTACTCGTGCGGGGTCAGCCGGTCGGGCCACACCACCGTCCACGTCGCCGTCGACGACTCATCCGCCACCGCACCAGCGGCCTCCTCCCACGGCACCCCCGGCTGGGGGGTGACCCGAAACGCGCACAGAACGTCGCTGTCGCGAGGCTGATAGTCGGGCTCGTAGTAGCCCATGTCCACGTAGGGCTGAACGCCAGCCTCCCAGCGCTTGCCGTTGCCGTTACCGGCCATGCCATAACCCTCCTGGAGCGTCAGAGTGTTGCCGCCGCCCAGTCTCTTCAGCCGGCTGCGGGCGCAACCCTTCGCCCGCCAGGTCGGTCATCGCACCAGCGGTGGGGCGGCTGCTGCTGGCCAGCATCGGTCACCGCCGCGACCTCGACCGTCGGCGGCGGTGGCCGCGGACCTCCCGTTCCAGCCGGTCGGTCACCGCCTCGGCGGCAGTGAGCTGCTCGCGCAGGAGCTCACAGCGCTGACGGGCGACGTCGACGTACCCGGCGAGACGGTCGCTGAGCGCCCGGCGGGACGCTTGCTCCAGGTCATCGCGACCGAGATCGTCGCGCACCGCCAGGAGATCCCGCAGCTCTTCCAGGGTGAACTCCAAGGGCTTGAGCTGCTTGATGAGCTCCAGTCGGGCGATGTCCTCGTCGGTGTAGAGCCGGAAGCCTCCCTCGGTGCGGCCGGAAGGCTCCGCGAGTCCGACCTCGCCGTAGTAGCGCACGGTGCGCAGCGACAGGCCCACACGACTGGCGACGTGCCCGATCTGGTGCATCTGGTGCTGGGGCATCCCAGGCTCCTGTCTTCCGGCTCGCCCCAGGCCATCCTAGCTGCCCAACTCTTACGTAACGGAAGCACTGGCGGCGTGGGACCACGTCGACCACCCTCCGCGACGCTGCGGGCTGCTGGCACGATCCCTGAACCCACCCGGCGGGCCGGTGCCAGCAGGGTCGCGGCACATCCCCAGCGCCGACTCTTACCTAACGTTATGGTAGGTTGTGTTGGTGGCACGCGAGCACGTGGCCCGTCCTGCGCTGCCGCTGGGAACGACCACCGCCTGCAGCGCCGGCCAGCTTCGTGCCGCTCTACACGCTGGTATCCAGAACAGGAGGAGGAATCCGTCGTGACGAACGGCGAGCAAATACCGGCACCCGGGACGAGCAGTTCGACCTCGGGAGCGTCCTGTACCACGCTGTTCAGGCGGGCCTGCTCAGCAAGCGCCTCGCCCAGCGCCTCGGCTGACCTTCGCCGAAACTCGCGACCATCGGTCAGCGCGTGCGCGTCGCCCGTAACCAGGCCGTGGTATCCGACCAGCCTCAACCGGGTGCCCAATCTCACGTCCCGGTAGAGTACGAGGCGATGAGCGTGGACAGTCGGCTGCCCGTGGGGCCTGGGGCCCCGGCCCGCGACGAAGGCAGACCTGAACCCCGAGACGCCTGCGTCGAGCAGGCCCTGCTGCACGCCGTTGGCTGGCCTTTGGCGTGGAGGTGGGCACCGACGCCACCGGAGCGATCTCTGGACGTTGAGGAGGCCAGCGCCCATGAGGCGGTGGCAACGGCAGGAGCGCGGATGCGATGACCGGACACCGACGCGAAGGCTCGTCGCGCAGCGGCGCAGTCGGGCTGTGCACCGATCTGTACGAGCTGCGCATGGTCGAGTCGTACCTGCGCAGGGACCTGACCGCCCCCGCCACCTTCAGCCTGTTCGTCCGCCCAGCCGCCGAACGGCCCTGGCATGTCGCCCTAGGCATGCACCGGGTCGTGCAGCTGCTGGAGTCCTTCCGCTACGGGCCCGACGAGCTGTCCTACCTGCGCGAGCTCGGCGTCGGCCAGCAGACCCTGGACTGGCTGGAGGCGTTCACCCCCACCGGTGAGCTATGGGCCGTGCCCGAAGGCACCGTCGTGCTCGCCAACGAGCCCATCGTCGAACTGACCGCCCCGCTGCCGATGGCCCAGCTGCTGGAGACGGCCATCATGAACCTGGTGCACTACCCCACCCTGGTGGCCACCAAAGCGGCGCGCTGCGCGCTGGTGGCCGCAGGCCGGCAGCTGGCCGACTTCGGCTTCCGCCGCGCCCATGGCCTGGAGACGGGCGTCGAAGCCGCGCTGGCCGCCTACCTGGGCGGGGGCTTTGCCACCTCCAACGTCGAGGCCGGCCGACGCTGGGGCCTGCCGGTCACCGGCACCATGGCTCACTCCTACGTGCAGGCGTTCCCCGACGAACGCCAGGCCTTCCGCGCCTTCGCCGCCGACCACCCCCAGCAGGCGGTGCTGCTGGTGGACACCTACGACACCCTCGACGGCGTGCGCAAGGCCGTCGAAGTCGCCGACGAGCTGGCGGCGCACGGCCAGCAACTGCAAGGCGTGCGGCTGGACTCAGGCGACCTTGGCGAGCTGGCCAAGCAAGCCCGTACGCTGCTTGACGACGCCGGCTACCACGACGTGCAGATCATCGCCTCCGGCAGCCTGGACGAGTACCGCATCCACCACCTGGTCAACGGCGGCGCCCCCATCGACGGCTTCGGCGTCGGAACCGCACTGACCGTATCCAGCGACCATCCCGGTCTCGACATCGTCTACAAGCTGGTGGGCTACGACGACCGGCCTGTCGCCAAGTTCAGCGGCGCCAAGAGCATCCTGCCCGGGCCCAAGCAGGTCTACCGCCGGCAGAATCCGGCCCAAGACCTTCTGTCCACGCGCGCCGCTGACGAACCTGGCCAGCCGCTGCTAGCGCCCACCTGGCGCGACGGTCAGCCCCTGCGCGGCTTCGACCTTGCCCAGATCCGCGAGCGCGTCACCGCCCAGCTGGACCTGCTGCCCGACGCCTGGCGCCTGCCGCCCTACCCCGACGAGCCACCGCTGCCCACCGTCGGCGACGCCCTGGAACGCCTCGCCGCGCAGGTTCGGCAAGCCGCCTTCGCCTGAGCGCCCGGTGCAATCCGGGTCGGCGCCACGAGGCGGACAGTCAAGAGGTGGTCCGACTGCCATCCGTGTGGGACTGGAGGTGGGAAGCGTGGACGTGAAAGTGGTTCCCGGCAGCGCCAACCGGCCGCTCGCGTCGGCGTTGGCGGACATGCTGGGCGGCGGCCTCACCGCCGTGGAAGTGGACCAGTTCCCCGACGGCGAACTGCGCGTGACCGTCAGCTCGGACCTGCGCGGCGATGATGTCTACCTGCTGCAGTCGACGGGGCCGCCGGTCAATGAGCACCTGGTGGAGCTGCTGCTGCTTGCCGACGCCTGCCGGCGGGCCGGGGCCGCGCAGCTGACCGCGGTCGTCCCCTACCTGTGCTACGCGCGGCAGGACCGGCGCACGGAACCCGGGGAGCCGGTCAGCGTGCGCGTGGTCGGTGACCTGCTCGCCGCCTCCGGCGTCGACCGCGTCCTGGTCGTCGACCCCCATACCCCCAATCTGGAGGCCATCTTCGGCATTCCCGTCGAGATCGCCACCGCCGTGCCCACGCTGGTGGACGCCCTTCGCGACGAGCTATCCGCCGAGGCGGTCGTCGTGGCCCCCGACCTGGGTGCGGTCAAGCTGGCCCGAGCCTACGCGTCCCACCTGGACCGCCCGGTGGCCATCATCAGCAAGACTCGCTTGTCCGGCAAGCAGGTCCGCGCGGGTCAGGTGATCGGCGACGTGGCGGGATGCAGCCCCGTCATCGTCGACGACATGATCAGCACGGGGGGCACCATCGAAGCTGCCGTGGGCGCGCTCGGGGAGGCCGGCGCGGCCGGTGGGACGGTGGTGGCGGCCACCCACGGGGTCCTGACGGGCGAGGCGGGCAAGGTCCTCGGTGGGCTGGAGCTGCGCCGCCTGCTGGTAACCGACAGCGTCCCGCCCCCGTCTGACCTGCCGCCACGAACGCGAACCGTCACGACGGCCAAGCTGCTCGCCGAGGCCATCCGTCGGCTGCACGAAGCCCGGGCGCTCGATGAGCTACAGGCGCTCGGCTAGGTCCGCTTGCTCGCGTTGACGTGCTCGATTTCGTGCACCTCATCGCCACGGGCTGCCCGTTTACCTCCAGCTTGCAGATTCCAGCGCGGCGGCTGCACGAGCGACGTGACGCGCCGACTGCCCGTCACGTCTCCGCCTCGTGCGTGGCCGCTGCGGCGATCGCACGGCACGGCGGCTTACGCCGGTGACCGTCATCGGACTCGGGCTCCCGCCGCCTCCGTCGCCTCATACGCGCGGTCCTCATCACCCCGCTC
>DASZOD010000284.1:0-1696 GCA_035550935.1 Egibacteraceae bacterium
CGGCGCGCTGGTGGGTCTCCAGCAGCGCGATGATCGTGCGCCCGACCGCGCAGGCGGTGCCGTTGAGGGTGTGCACCATCGCCGTGTCGCCCTGCGCGGTGCGGTAGCGGCAGCGCAGCCGGCGGGCCTGGTAGTCGGTGCAGTTGGAGGCGCTGGTCAGCTCACGGTAGGCACCCTGGCCGGGCAGCCACACCTCCAGGTCGTACTTGCGCGCCGCCGCCGCGCCCAGATCGCCGACGGGGATGTCGACCACCCGCCCGTGCAGCCCCAGGCCCGACAGGATCTGCACCTGCAGGTCGCGGATGCGCCCGTGCTCGGCCTCGGACTGGTGGGGCAGCGTGAAGCTGAACATCTCCACCTTGTCGAACTGGTGGACGCGGAACATGCCGCGGGTGTCCTTGCCGTAGGCGCCGGCCTCGCGCCGGAAGCAGGTCGAGAACCCCCCGTAGCGCACCGGCAGGTCCTCGCCGGCCAGGATCTCGTCCATGTGCAGGCCGGCCAGCGGCACCTCCGAGGTGCCCACCAGGTACAGGTCGTCCTTGGGGATCTCGTAGATCTGCTCGCCGCCGGTGGGCAGGAACGCGGTGCCGTACAGGGCCTCGGCGCGGGTCAGCACCGGCGGGATGACCGGGGTGAACCCGGCCGCCACCAGATGGTCGAAGGCGTAGCGCACCAGGGCCAGCTCCAGCAGCACGGCCTGGCCCAGCAGGTAGGCGAAGCGCGTGCCCGACACCTTCGCCGCCCGGGGCAGCTCGATCAGGCCGAGCGCCTGGGCCAGCTCGACGTGGTCGCGCACGGGGAAGTCGAACGCGGGCTTGGTGCCGAAACGGTCGAGCTCGACGGCGTCGGCGTCGGTGTCGCCGTCGGGCGCGTCGGCATGGGGCAGGTTGGGGATCACCGCCAGCGTGTCGGCGAGACGCTGCTCGATGTCGGCCTGCGCCGGCTGCAGCTCGTCGAGGCGGGCCGAGACCTGCCTGACCTCGGCGATGAGCGTCCGGCGCTGCTCGTCGGAGGCGGCGGCGCCGACCTGGCGGCCGAGCTGGCGCTGGCGGGCCCGCAGCTCGTCGCCCTCGGTGATCAGCGCGCGTCGGCGCTCGTCGAGCCGGAGGGCGCCGGCCAGTGCGTCGCGCTCCACCCCCCTGCGCGCCAGCGCCGCCGCGGTGGCATCGAAGTCCTCGCGCAGCAGCCGGATGTCGATCATCCCGGGCGAGGCTAGCGTCT
This sequence comes from Egibacteraceae bacterium, assembly GCA_035550935.1. GTDB lineage: Bacteria > Actinomycetota > Nitriliruptoria > Euzebyales > Egibacteraceae > DASZOD01. The sequence continues at coordinate 1,222 of DASZOD010000284.1, forward strand.
CAGCCGATGCGCTCCGCGAGCAGGCGGGCGGCGTCGTCGCCGACGGCGGCGCTGCCGCCGACCACCCGGCCGGCCTCGACCTCGTCGGCGTGCTGGCGCAGCCAGGCGTCCGTCGCCGCGTCGCTGCCGCCGGCGGCGCCGTCGACGAGCAGGAACGTCTCCCCGGCCCGGGCGACGGCCGGGCCTGCGGCCAGCGCGTCGGCCCAGGCCGCCCCGTCGGTCGCCCAGACCCGCTGCAGCGCGACCCCCTGCCCGAGCAGGTCGGCGGCCACGGCGACGGCGGTGCCGTAGCGCTCGTCACCGGCCAGGCGCCGGGTGGACCCGGCGTGCTCGGCGACGTGGCCGGCGACGTGCTCGGAGACCGCGGCGGTGCCGCCCACGATCACCGCCTCGGTGACGCCGTCCAGCGCGTCGGCGGTGGAGGGGGGCAGCTGGGCGGGGGCCACCAGGAGGACCGGCGCGCCGGTGACCGAGC
>DASZOD010000285.1:0-4410 GCA_035550935.1 Egibacteraceae bacterium
CGGGCTGGCCCACCACCTCAGCGTCCACCACCCTGGCCTTGGCCTCTGCCGACGTCGGCCCGGGTACCTGCGCCGTTCCCACGCTGCCCAGCCGCTGGGCGCGCTGCAGGGCGCCCAGGGCGTCAGAGACCAGGCCCGCGACCGACCCGGGCCGGACGCGCGCAGCGACGTGGGCCTCCTCGATCCGTTCGCGGGCGAAGCGCAGGTGCAGCTGGGCGACGTCCTCGGGACTGCGGGCCACCAGCAGCTGGGCCCGCTCCACGCCGCGTTTGAGCGCGTACAGCAGGTCGCCGGGGATCGAGCGGCTCGCCCCGACCGCCACCCCCGACGAGGTCACGAGCATCATCGCCGTCAGCACCGCCACCGTGAGGCGGCGCAGGCCGACGGCTGCACCCGGCCGGCCCCCCAGGCCAGCGGCCCGGTGGATGCGCCACAGATGGCGGGCCGCCGTGTCGAGGTCCACGCGTACCGCGTAGGCGCGCCACAGGGCCTCCCCGATCGTGGGATCGTGGTCGGCGTCGCTGCGGGAGCGGAGGTCTTGGTTCATCTCGTCACGGTCGGCTCACGCCTTGGACGTTCCTCGAAGCGGCGCCGATGCGGCAGCCGCCTGTGCCTGCGCGTTGAGGATCCGCGCCAGCGACCGCTCACCGCGGTGCTGGAGGCTGCGCACGGCGCCGTCGGTCTTGTTGAGGACACCGGCCACCTCCTGAGCGCTGAGGTCGGCCACGTAGCGCAGCAGGAGCACCTGGCGCTGGTCTTCCGAGAGCTGGCGCATGGCCGATCGCACCCGCCGGGAGACGTCGTCGGCCAACGCGAGCTCCTCGGGGCCGGCCGCCGGGTCGACGACGTCGAAGGCGGCCAGTTGCTCAAGGGGGTCCTCCAGCCTGCGGCGGGCCTTGCGCAGGTGATCGAGTGCGTTGTAGTGGGCGGCACGAAACAGCCACACCTTGATGGCCGCCGGGCCACCGCGGATGGTCCGCCCCTTCTGCAGCAGCTCGAGGAAGGTCAGCTCCAGCAGGTCTTCGGCCGTGGCGAGGTCACGAACCCGCGCCATGAGGTAGCTCAGCAGCCGATCGGCAAGCGCCACGTAGACGGTACCGACGGCGTCGGGGCTGCCGGCACGCACGCCCGCCGCGACCTCGTCCGAGAACAGCGCCACGAGACGAATCCGCTCCTCGTCCGCTTCCGGGTGCCGGCCGGCTCGGCCCCTCGCCTCGCCATCCCGACCATCGGCCGGCACATCGACCGTGCTGGGCCGCGAGCAGTATCGCAACTTCGGTGGCGCGGTCCAATCGGGCCCACAGCGCAGCACCGGGTCGCCGGCCAGGTGGCGCAACGAGTTGCCCGGGCAGGTCGGTGACGTCGCGATCTTTGCCCGCGCTGGGCAGCTTCGTTTTCTTTCCTGCTGGTTCGGTTTATGATTTCACCGGAAGCTGATGAAGCCCCGACACGCCGAGGACGAAGAGGAGCGATGGCCACCCCCACAGCAGAAACCGCCGTGCGCGACTACTTGGTCGCCCTGAAAGATCCGTCCGCGCTCATTGACGATGGGCAGATCAAGGAAATCGAGGGTCAACTGGAGCAAAGTGACGACGAGTTGGAGCGTCTGCAGTTGCGCCAGCAGCTTATGGATGCCCAGCGGCCACCCCTGAACCGCTACGAAGAAGCCTTCGTGACCCACGCCAAATCCTGGGCGGACGACAACGACGTGGGCGCCCAGGCCTTCGCCGCCGAGGGTGTGCCCCCCGCGGTGCTGCGACGGGCGGGGTTCCGCGTGGGCCGGGGGCGCCCCGCAGCCCGGCGTGGCCCAGGACGCCTGGGACGGCCCCGAACGCGGGTGCGGGCCGAAGAGGTCCGTGCCGCCATCCCCAAGGGTGTCTTCACGATCAAGGACCTCCAGGAACGCACCGGCGCGTCCCCTGCGGTGGTCCGCAGGATCGTCCAGGAGGAGGTCCAGGCCAAGCGCGTCGTCGACCAGGGGCCCGATCCCGACCACCAGGGGCCGGGCCGCGCCCCCACGCTCTACCGGGGCAAGTAGTCCTGGGGGCGCTGACTCTGGCTGCGTGCTTGGCGAAGCCGGCTGCGTAGCCAGGCGATGTCGTTGGCTTGCGCGCGGGCGTCTCCGGGGGTCTCGCAGATCACCGGAGCGCCCGCCGCAGCCACGGCGGCCACCAGCAGCTCCGGGTCGATGCGGCCGGAGCCCAGGTTGGCGTGACGGTCACGTCCGCAGCCGGGCTCGTCCTTGGAGTCGTTGGCGTGGACGAGGTCGATGCGCCCCACGAGCCCGCGGAGACGCTGCACCGCGTCCACGAGGCGCTCCCCGGCGGCGTGCGCGTGACAGGTGTCGAGGCAGAAGCCGATCCGCAGGCCCTGGAGGTGCTCCCACAGTCGTCCGATGACGTCGAAACGCCGCGACAGCGCATGCTGGCCCCCGGCGGTGTTCTCGATCAGCACCAACACGTCGGTCTCCAGCCGCTCCAGCGCCTTGCGCCAGTTCGCGAACCCGTCGTCGAGGTCGGTGGCGGCATCCACATGGCCGCCGTGGACGATCACGGCGGCAGCCCCGATCGCTGCAGCCGCGTCACAGGTCTCCTGAAGGATCTTGCGCGAGGGGATGCGCACCCGGTTGTTCGCCGAGGCGACATTGACCAGGTACGGGGCGTGGACGTAGACGGGCAGGTCGTGGGCGGCCAGCTCGGCGGCGTCGTCGCGCGCCGGGGGCCTGCGCCAGCTCTGCGGGTTCGACAGGAAGATCTGCACGCAGTCGGCACCGCGGGCGGCCGCCTCCTGCAACGGCCGGGCCGAGGGGACGTGCGCACCGATGACCACCATGGCCACGAGCATAGGACCCGATGGGGCGAGCCGGGCAGGCTTGAGCGCCGCCGCTGCGTGAAACCCTTCGGGTGTGCCGCGTCCGCCGCTGCCGTCGAAGCCGACCTCAGGTGCGCCGGCGCCCGGCGAGCCGGGGCCGCTGCCCGATGTGGTGGGTCCGGGGATACGGCTGCTGCTCGTGGGCATCAACCCGGGGTTGCGCTCGGCGTCGGTCGGCTGCCACTTCGCGGGCCCCGGCAACCGCTTCTGGCCAGCGCTGTACGCCGCCGGCATCACCCCGCAGCTGTTCGTCCCCGCGCAGCAGCACCGGCTGCCCGACCTCGGCGTCGGGATCACCAACCTCGCCAGGCGCCCCTCGGCGAGAGCCAGTGACGTCACCGCCGCCGAGCTTCGGGACGGCAGCCGCCAGGTGGTCGAGCTCGCGGCGCACCTGCGGGTCCGGGTGGTGGCGGTACTGGGGGTGAGCGCGTTCCGCGTCGCCTTCGAGCGCCCAGGCGCCGCGGTCGGACCCCAGGGCGACCTTCCCGCAGGGTCCCGGTGGTGGGTCCTGCACAACCCCAGCGGCCTGAACGCCCACGCGACACCTGCCGACCACGCCGCCGGCCTGCGCGCCGTCGGCCGGGCCGCCGGGCTGCGGCTGCATCGCGGCCGCAGGAGCCGCGACGCGCGGAGACTGCGGTGATCGCAGACGACCCGCCCGGCTACGCCCTGCCGCGGTCCGCACCGGCCCCGGCGGCGGGGCCGACCGGGCCCGTCGCGGCGGTGTCGTCCGAGACGCTGCTGGCGCGCGTCGCCAACGGCGACCAGGCCGCGTTCGCCGCGCTGTACGAACGCGTGGCCGGGGCCGTGTACGGGCTGGTCCGGCGCGTCCTGCGAGATCCCGCCCAGTCCGAGGAGATCGCTCAGGAGGTCATGCTGGAGGTCTGGTGCAACGCTCCACGTTTCGACCCGGCCCGCGGCAGCGCCACCGCGTGGATCATGACGATGGCCCACCGCCGCGCCGTCGACCGGGTCCGCAGCGAGCAGGCGGCCCGTGCGCGCGACGACCGCGTCGCGGCCCGCGACGACGAGCGGGGCCGGGACGTGGTCGTCGAGGAGGTCGAGAGCCGCCTCGAGCACCAGCAGGTGCGCCGCGCCCTCGAGCACCTCACCGACCTGCAGCGCGAAGCGGTCGAGCTCGCCTACTACGGCGGCTACACCTACCGCGAGGTGGCCGAGCTCCTGGGTGCCCCCCTCGGCACGGTCAAGACCCGGCTGCGCGACGGGCTGATCCGCTTGCGCGACACCCTGGGGGTGAGTCCGTGAGCCCAGACGTGCATGCGCTCACCGGCGCCTACGCCCTCGACGCCCTGACCGGCGACGAGCGCGCCTTCTTCGAGCGCCACCTCGCCGGCTGCGACCACTGCCGTCGCGAGGTCGACGGTTTCGCCGCCACCGCCGCCCTGCTCGGTGCGGCCACGGCCCGGCTCCCCCCGGCGAGGCTGAGGCCCCGGGTGCTGGAACTCGGCGACGCCACCCGCCAGCTGTCCCCCGAACGCACCGCCGGCCCCGGCGTCCACCCGGGCCGCCGCCGGGGGC
>DASZOD010000286.1:0-4229 GCA_035550935.1 Egibacteraceae bacterium
CCGCTGGCGGTGACGGCCGCGCGCTGCGCCAGCCCGGGCGGGTAGCCCCGGCGCACGAGGAAGCTCTGCAGGCGCCGAGCGACGGCCTCGGGCTGCAACGACCCGGGCAGCCGCCGGGCGCTGGCGCGGGCCAAGCAGCTCGGCGCGGTCGACGACGCCGCGTTCGCCCGGGCCTGGGTGGACGACCGCGGACGCAGCCGCGGCTTTGGGGCGGCGCGCCTGCGTCAGGAGCTGCGCCGCCGGCGGGTGCCCGAGGCGCTAATCGACGACGCGCTATCGCTGGTGGCCGACCGCGACGACCTGGCGGTGGCCCCCGAGCTGGCCCGCGCCCGCGCCCGGCGGCTGCCCGGGTCGTTGCAGCCCGAGGCCGTCGCTCGGCGCCTGCAGAGCTTCCTCGTGCGCCGGGGCTACCCGCCCGGGCTGGCGCAGCGCGCGGCCGTCACCGCCAGCGGCCTGGACCGCCACTGGGACTGAAGGATGGCCGAACCTGTGCTCAGCTTTTGGTGGGCTGGGCCTTGGCGCGCAGGACATGCCCGGCCCCGACCAGCAACAGCAGCCCGGCCGCGGTCGTCAGCAGCCAAGCCGGGGCATTGGCGGGCACGACGCCATCGAAGGGGGTCGCGGCCGTCGACCCTTCGCCGGACGCCGCTGACCCGGTGTCGGTGAAGGCGTCCCGGGCGATCTGGGGCACGTCGGTGATGAACGGGACGCTGACCCCCGGCGCCGCGAACGGCTGGAGCAACGGCCCGCTGCCCGACCCGAAACCTCCGCCCAGCTCGGCGCTTGCGGTGCAATCCGGGCCCACGAACGCCGACAGCCCACCGGCCGGGGCGACCGGCAGCGTGGCCACCGGACCGGCCGCCGGCGTGACTGTGCTGCTCGCCCCGGTCACCGTGCGCACCGTGCCCGGCGCCGGCGACGGGTTAGCCGGCTGGGTGTCCGGACCGGGGTCCTGGGGCTGATCCGGGCCACCGGGCAGGGGCGCTCCCGGAGGCGGCTGGACCGGCGCATTGCCGACCACTCCCGCCACCGCCTCCTGCGCCGCGGCCGCGCTCTCCTGCACGGTGGCCACCGCCTGTTGTGCCGCTTCGGTCACGTCGTCGATCGGGCCCTCGGCATCAGCTGGCTCGGCGTCAGCGGGCGGCTGCACGGCCGGCGCCTCGACGACCGGCGCGGCAGCGGGGTCGCTGGCGGCCTGGCCGGTCGGCGCGGCGGGCTCCACAGCCTGCCGGGCCGCTGGTTCGGCCGGGGCGGCGGGCGCCGACGCCTCTTGCACGGCGGAGTCCCCGATGACCGGTACCCCCCCACCTCCACCCGTGTCAAGCGCCTCGGCGCCCGCCGAGGCTGCCAACGGCGCGGTCACCAGCACGGCTACGGCGCCGGCAGTCAGCAGCGTCCGGTCGAACCCGGCGAGCCTGGCGAGCCTGGGATGAGCCACGGTGCCCCCTGGCTTGTGGCCGGCGCGCCCGCGCCGGCTGCCTCATCATGGTTCCTAACGAGCCTTGACCGACCCCGGTGACGCGGTTGGCGAAGCGGCTCGCCGACCCCCGCAGTCGGCACCGCCCTGGCCCGTCCCTCGCGCCCGCCGGGAAACGGCCTCCGTGCCGTAGTGTACGAGCGATGAGCCGCCGTGGGAACCCCCGGGCGGGCCGGCGACCAGCCCGACGACGGCCGTGGCCCAAGGGGCGACAACCGTGACCTTGGTGACCGCATGGGTCCTCATCGGCGTGCCCCTTCTCGCTCTAGGACTGGCACTGTTCGTCGGCCGGTCGCGGCCACGGGCGCTGGCCGGCTACCTCGTGTTGGGCTGCGGCTTCGCCGCGCTCACCGCCGTGGACCGGACGTCGGGCGCGATCTTCGGGGCCGTGCTCGCGCTGCTGTACGCGGCGGGAAGAGGCGGGGCCTTGGAGACCGCCGGGCCCGTGCAGGTGCTCGACGAGGAGCAGCAGCCTGGCGATGCGACCGCCGAGGAGGAAGCCGCCTCCTCTCGGTGAGGGTGGTCGAGACCGCCTGCCTGGCCGGGGCCACACGGCGCCGACGACGAGCGGACGCGGGGGCTGGCGCTGGACCGGACATGGCACATCCAGCAGGACCAGCAGGACCTGGCGTGCGGGGCCGGCCACACGCGACGAGCAGGGCCTCGGCAGGCGGCCGAGAACGTGCTTTGATGCGGACACAACATGGCGGCGCACGCGCGGGACGCCGCAGGCAGCGAGGGAAGGGCGATGGCCTTGCTGAAGGTATCGTCTCGATCCAATCCCCACGCCGTGGCAGGCGCGTTTGCGGGCGTCGTCCGCGAACGCGGCACCGCAGAGGTGTGCGTCATCGGCGCCGGAGCGCTCAACCAGGCCATCAAGGCGATCGCGATCGCGCGGACGTTCCTTGCCGGTCAAGGCATCGATCTGGTCTGCGTCCCCTCCTTCTGCGACGTCGACATCGAGGGGGCGCGCCGCACCGGCATCCGCCTGATCGTCGAGCGGCGGGACGTGGCCGAGCAGGCGCCCGCGACCGACGACGTCGACATCGAGGTCCGCCTCGACGACGTCGCCGTGAGCCGGCCGGCCGCCCCCGCGGACGAAGCCGATCCCTCGACCTGATCGGCCGAGCGGCCGCCGTTGCGCTACGGCCCGGTGCCCCCGCAGCCGCTGGGGCTATCCTTGCCTGGCTGTGAGCTCTCGCACCTACTTCATCCGCACCTTCGGCTGCCAGATGAACGAGCACGACTCCGAACGTGCCGCGGGCGTGCTCGAGACCATGGGCTACCGGCCCGCCGTCGACGCCGAGTCCGCCGAGCTGGTGCTGTTCAACACCTGCGCCGTGCGCGAGAACGCCGACAACAGGCTGTACGGCCAGCTCGCGCAGCTCAAGCCGCTCAAGCTGGCCGATCCTCAGAAGAAGGTGGTGGTGGGCGGCTGCCTGGCCCAGAAGGATCGGGGCGCGTTGGCTGAGAAGGCCCCCTGGGTGGACGTCGTCTACGGCACCCACAACCTGGCCGACCTGCCACGGCTGCTCGCGCAGGCCGACTCGGCCGCCCTGCCGGTCGTGGAGATCCTCGAACAGACCCAGGTGTTCCCCTCGGCGCTGCCGGCCCGACGCGAGGTCGCCCACCACGCCTGGGTGTCGATCTCGGTCGGCTGCAACAACACCTGCACCTTCTGCATCGTGCCGCTGCTGCGCGGACCGGAGCGGTCGCGGCGGCTCGGTGAGGTCGTCGCCGAGGCCCGCGAGCTCGTGGCCGCCGGCGTGCGCGAGGTCACGCTGCTGGGTCAGAACGTCAACTCCTACGGGCGCGACCTGGTGTTCACCCACCCCGGCGAAGGACCGCGCAACCGGACGCTGTTCGCTGAGCTCCTCCACGCGCTGGGCGACATCGAGGGGCTCGAGCGGGTCCGCTTCACCAGTCCCCACCCCAAGGACTTCACCTCCGACGTGTTCGCAGCCATCCGCGACGTGCCCAACGTCTGCGAGCAGCTGCACCTGCCGCTGCAGTCGGGCAGCGACCGCATCCTGCGCCGGATGCAGCGCTCCTACCGCTCCCGGCGCTATCTCGACCTCGTCGCCGAGGCCCGCGAGACCGTCCCCGGCGTGGCCGTCTCCACCGACATCATCGTCGGCTTCCCCGGGGAGACCGAGCAGGACTTCGCCGACACGTTGCGGGTGGTGGAGCTGGCCGCCTTCGACTCGGCGTTCACCTTCCAGTACTCGAGGCGCCCGGGAACTGCGGCGGTCGCCCTGGACGGGCACGTGGATCCCGGGGTCGTCGGCGAACGTTACCGCCGCCTGACGGCCCTGACCCGGTCGCTGTCGCTGGCTGCCAACGCCCGCCAGGTCGGCACCGTCCAGCAGTTGCTCATCGACGGGCAGTCCAAGACCGACCCCACCAGAGTCAGCGGGCGTACCCGCACGAACCGGCTCGTGCACGTGTCTGCCGGCGCGGCAACCGTTCCGGGCGCGCTCGTCAACGCCCGCATGACCGACGCCTCCGCCCACTACCTGCTGGGCGAGGTCACCCACGCTCCAGCCGACCCACCGGTGCCGGCGCCGGCGCCGGGCCGGTGATCGTCGGCACGGCGATCGTCCCCACCGCCCCGCTGCTCGTTGCGGAGGTCAGCCCCAGCCCGCCGCCGGGCGGGGCGGCGGTCCGTCAGGCCGGCGCCGCCGCCCTGGCCGGCGTCGGCCACGCCGACGCGGCAGTGCTCATCACCGCCGGCGCGACCGGCCTGTATGAC
>DASZOD010000287.1:0-5995 GCA_035550935.1 Egibacteraceae bacterium
CTCTAGAAGCTCAGCGAGCGCTCGACGGCGTCGAGGATGCGACCGCTGCCGGGCAGGTAGAAGGCCTCCAGCTTGGCCGCCGGGTAGGGCAGGTCGAAGGCGCCGATGCGCAGCACGGGCGCTTCCAGGTGGTAGAAGCCCGCTCGCTGATCTGGGCTGCGACCTCGGCGCCGAAGCCGACGAACACCTGGGCCTCGTGCACGACGATCGCTCGGCCGGTCCGGCGCACGCTGTCGACGACCGTGGCGACGTCGAAGGGGGTCAGCGAGCACAGGTCCACGACCTCCAGGTCCCAGCCGTCGTCGTCGCGGCCCCGGGGTGGCCGGCGCCGCGGAGCTGCTAGTGCAGCGCGAGCCGGTCCCCAGCCGCCGTCAACGGTGGCGACCTGAGGCAGCATGGGGGCATGCAGCGCGACCTGCCGGCCCTGTTGCTCGTGGCACACGGCACCCGCGACCCCCGCGGCGGCCACGAGATGGCCGAACTGCTGGGCCACCTGCAGGCCCGCCACCCGGCGCCGGTCGCCCACGGCTGGCTGGAGGACTTCGCCCAGCCCGGCGTCGCCGCCGCCGTGGACCGTCTCGTCGCCAGCGGTGCGGCGCGCATCGTCAGCGTCCCGCTGCTCAACCTGGGAGCGGGCCACGCCAAGACCGGCGTCCCCAACCTGCTCGCCGCGGCCCGCCGTGCCCACCCCCTGGTGGCGATCGCCCACGGCCGGGTGCTGGGGCTGCACCCGCGGCTGTTCGAACTCGCCAGCCGGCGCATCGACGCGGTCAGCGATCCGGCCGGGCGCGTCAGCGAGGCGTTGGTCGTGACCGCCTCGGGTTCCAGCGATCCCGACGCGAACGCCGACCTGGCCAAGGCCGCCCGTTTCCTGGCCGAGTGGACCGGGCACCGCTGGGTCGACTACGCCTTCGCCGGCGTCACCTGGCCCCCGGTCGGCACCGTGCTGCGCCGGCTGGCCGCGGCCGGGGCTCGCCGGGTGGCGCTGTTCAGCTGGTCGCTGCTGGCGGGCCTGCTGCAGCAGCGGGCCTCGGCGACCGCGCGCCACGTGGCTGCCGAGGTCGGTCTCGAGCTCGTCGACGCGGGCCGCTTCGGGCCCGACCCGCTGGTCGCCGAGGTGGTCCTGGACCGCTGCCGGGAGGTCGTGGGGGGCGACCCGCGGATGAACTGCGACCTGTGCGCCTACCGGGTGCCGCTGCCGGGCCGGGAGCGCTGGGTGGGGGCGCCGTCGGGAGGCGGCACCGGCGAGCGGGTTCGCGACGGGCCCGCCGGCGGCCACTTCCCGGCCAGCCATCATCGTCATCGCCCACAGTGACCCGCCGCGGCGAGGTCGGCGCCGCGCTCGCCGCCGTGCTCGTCGCTCGGACCGCGGTCAACGGCGGGCTGCGCGTCGTCTATCCCTTCCTGCCCGAGATCGCCCGAGGCCTGGGAGTCTCCTTCGCCACGCTGGCGACGCTCGTGTCGCTGCGCTCGCTGGCCGGCGTGGCGGCGCCGGCCGCGGCGCGCGCCGCCGAGACGGTGGGCCGCCGGGCACTGATGGTGGGCGCGACCACGGCGGTGGCCGCCGGCTGCCTGCTGGTGGCCGGCGCGCCGACGCTCGCCGTGGCCGCCGCCGGGTTCCTGCTGGTGGGCCTGGCCAAGCCCGCCTTCGACGTGCCGATGCAGGCCTGGTTCGCCGACCGGGTGCCCTGGGCCCGCCGCGGCCGGGTGCTGGGCGTCACCGAGCTGGCCTGGGCGCTGTCGCTGGCGGTCACCGTGCCCCCGTCGGGGGTGCTCATCGTGGCGGCCGGCTGGCGGGCGCCGTTCGTCCTGGTCGCGGCGCTGGCCGCCGTCGGCGTGCTCGTCGTCGCCGGGCTCATCCGCACGGACCGGCCGGCGCAACGCCGCCGCGCCCGCCTCGCACTGACCCGCCCGCGGCTGGTGGTGCTCGCGGTGGTGTTGCTGTTCAGCGTCTCAGCCGAGCTGCTGTTCGTCGTCTACGGCGCCTGGCTGGAGGACGACCTGGGCCTGTCGGTGACCGCCATCGGCACGTTCACGCTGGTGGTGGTGGCCGCCGAGCTGGTCGGTGAGGGCGCGGTCGCCGCGTTGTCGGACCGGGTGGGCCTGCGCCGGGCGATCATGGCCGGCCTGTTGGGCTCGGCCGCGGCCTACGCGGCCCTGGGGCTGGTCGGCGGGTCACTGGCGGCGGCGACGGTCACGGTCGTCGCCTGGTTCGTGTGCCTGGAGGTGACGATCGTCGCCACGGTCCCCTTCGTCAGCGAGCTGGCCACCGACCCAGCTCGCCACCCGCCGGTGGGCGCTGCGCGCCAACTGCCCCCGGCCCGGGACCGGCTGCTGGCGCTCATGGTCGCGGTCATCGCCGCTGGCCGTGCGCTCGGGGCTGTGGCGGCCCCGGCCACGTACGCAGCCGGCGGGATCACCGCCAGCGGGCTGGTGGCCGCGACCGGGGTGCTGCTCGCCGCGGCGCTGCTGCTCCGGGTCCCCTCACCGGGGTGAGACGGCCCAGCACGGCGGGGCTCCGGGGTGAGGCGGCTGCGTCACGCCCGTCGTGTCGGTCGTCAGTAGCCCAACTCGGGATCGACCAGGCCGATCAGCGACTCGCCGGCGCCGAAGCGACGGACGTTGTCGGCGATGCGCTGGTGCAGCAGCGGCTTGGCCATGTCCTCGGTGTTGGCGGTGTGGGGGGTGATCAGGCAGTTTGGCAGCATCCACAGCGGGTGCCCCTCGGGCAGCGGCTCGGGGTCGGTGACGTCCAGGGCCGCACCGCCGATGATGTTGCCGCGCAGGGCAATGACCAGGTCCTCGGTGGCCACGTGCGGACCCCGGGCGACGTTGACCAGCCAGGCGTGCGGCTCCATGAGCTCGAGTTCGATCTGGCCGATCAGCCCGGTCGTCTCGGAGGTCAGCGCCAGCGCGAGGAAGACGACGTCGGCACCCCGCAGGGCCTCGTAGCGGGCGGGGAAGGTCAGCACCGTGCGGGCCCCCGGCAGCGGGTGGGCGTGGCGGCGCACCACGGTGACGTCGCAGCCGAGCGGCGCCAGCAGCTTGAGCAGCTCCACGGTGATGCCGCCACCGCCGAAGATGGTGACCTGGCCGCCCAGCAGACTGATGCCGGCCTGGTCCTGCCAGCGGCGGGCTGACGCGAAGCGCTTGAGGTTGCGCAGACCCGCCAGCGCCAGGGCCAGAGCATGCTCGGCCACGGGCCTGGCGTACACGCCCTTGCCCGACGTCCACACACGTCCGCGGTCGAGCACGCCCTCCTCGGCGTAGGGCTCCACGCCCGCCCAGGGCAGCTGGACCCAGCGGATGCCGGGATACTCCGAGAGGATCTCCGCCAACCGCTGGGGGTCGGACTCCGCCGTCCATACCAGCGCCTCGGCCGCCTCGGGCCCGACCACCTCTCCGCCGCCGGCGCGCACCGCGTCTTGGAGCCACTCGCGCACCCCCTCGGGTGCCACCGCGACCCGGGCGCGCGGGCTCACGTCGGTCCCCGCCCCCCCTCGCGCCTGACGGCGCTCACCGCAGGTCCAGGGCACGCGCGTCGGTGGCCCCGATCAGCTCGGCGATCTCGTCGACCACGCCGGGTGGGGCGGCCGAGTCGACACTCATCGCGATCAACGCCTCCCCGCCCGCCTCGCGGCGACCGACCTGCATGGTGGCGATGTTGACCTCGGCCCGACCCAGACGGCCGCCGATCAGCCCGACGATGCCGGGACGGTCGAAGTAGCGGAAGAACAACATGTGGTCGCTTGGCTCCATGTCCAGGTCGAAGCCCCACGCCTCCACCAGCCGCTCCTTGTTCCTGGGGCCCGCCAGCGTCCCGGCGACGCCCACGTCACCGGAGGACAGCCGCACCAGCGACACGTAGTCGCGGGACTCGGCCGTCGCCAGGGTGGAGACCTTCAAGCCTCGCTCCTGGGCCAGCAGCGGCGCGTTGACGAAGGTGACCGGCTCGTGCACCACGTCGGCCAGCAGGCCCTTGAGCGCCGACAGGGTGACGGCCTGGGTGTCTTGCTGAGCGATCCTGCCGACGTATTCGACCGTCAGCTCGCTGGCAACGCCGGCGTGCAGGGCGGTGAACAGCCGGCCCAGTTTCTCGGCCAGTGGCAGGAACGGGCGCACCGCCTCCGTCACCGCCGCGCCGACCTGGACGTTGACGGCGCTGGGCACGAACTCGCCGCGCAGCGCCGCCACGACCGCCTGAGCGACCATGGTCCCGGCCTTGTCCTGAGCCTCGGTGGTCGACGCGCCCAGATGCGGGGTGACGACGACGTTGTCGAGCGTGAACAGCTCCGAATCGGTCATCGGCTCGGTGGAGAACACGTCCAGGGCGGCGCCGGCGATCCAGCCCTCGACCAGGGCGGTGTACAGGGCGCGCTCGTCGACGATGCCGCCGCGAGCGGTGTTGACCACACGGGCGGTGGGCTTCATCGAACGCAGCTCCGCCTCGCCGATGATCCCCACCGTCTCGGGCGTCTTGGGCAGGTGGACGGTCAGCACGTCGGCCAGCCGACACAGCTCCGCCACCCCGCCTACGAGCTCGACGCCGATGCGGTGGGCACGCTCGTCGGAGACGTAGGGATCGTAGGCGACCAGCCTCATGCCGAAGGCGCTCGCGCGCTGGGCCACCAGGGTGCCGATGCGCCCCAGGCCCAGGATGGCCAGGGTCTTGCCGTGCAGCTCCATGCCCTGGAAGGCGCTGCGGCGCCACTGTCCGGCGCGCAGGCTGCGGTCGGCCTGCGGGATGTTGCGCGCCAGGGCCAGCAGCAGTGCCACGGTGTGCTCGGCGGCGCTGATGACGTTCGACTGCGGCGCGTTGCACACGAGCACGCCGCGGGCGGTGGCGGCGCGCACGTCGACGTTGTCAAGGCCGATGCCGGCGCGGGCGATGACCTTGAGGTTGCTGCCGGCGGCGATCGCATCGGCGTCGATCACCGTGCCCGAACGCACGACCACCGCGTCGTAGCGTCCGATGACGTCGGCCAGCTCGGCCTTGTCCAGTCCGATGCGGACCTCGACGTCGAGATGCTCGGCGAGCGCGGCCAGGCCCGCGTCCGACAGCGGATCGGCCACCAGCACCCTCATGCCAGGATCCCCGGGTAGCCCGGCCCCAGCCCGAGCTGCTGGTAGATCTCGCGGGTCGCCGTGGAGCGGTTGAGTGTGTAGAAGTGGATCCCGGGGGCGCCGCCGTCGAGCAGCTTGCGGCACAGATCGCTGGCGACCTCCACGCCGACGGCCCGAACCGCCTCGGGATCATCCTCGACCGCGTGCAGCCGGCGCGCCAGGTCGGGCGGGAACTGGGCACCCGACAGCAGCGCGAACTTCTGGATCTGACGCACGTTGGTCACCGGCATGACCCCGGGGATGACCGGGACCCGACAGCCGGCCTCGCGAGCAGCGTCGAGGAGCTCGAAGTAGTCGGCCGGATCGAAGAAGAACTGGGTGATGGCGAAGTCCGCGCCGGCGGCGCACTTGCGCGCCAGGTACCTCACGTCGGTCGCCCGGTCGGGCGACTCCGGGTGGGTCTCGGGAAACGCTGCCACCCCGACGCAGAAGTCGCCCTCCTCGTGCAGCAGCCTCACCAGGTCGTCGGCGTGCTGCAGCCCGTCGGCGTGGGCCTCCCAGCGCTGGTCGGGCCCGCCGGGCATGTCGCCGCGCAGCGCCAGGACGTTGCGGATGCCGGCGGCGGCGATCTGGCGGATCGTGGCCCGCACCTGCTCACGGGACGCGGCCACGCAGGTCAGGTGGGCGACCGGTGTCAGGGAGGTCTCCGCCGCGATGCGCTGGACGATGCGAACGGTCCGGTCGCGGGTCGAGCCGCCCGCGCCGTAGGTCACCGACACGAAGGTGGGCCCCAACGGCTCCAGCTCGCGGATGGCCCGCCACAGCGCCGCCTCGCCCTCGTCGGTCTTGGGCGGGAAGACCTCGAACGAGAACGACCGGCCCCCGGCGGCCAGCAACTCCCGGATGGTGCGCCCAGGCATGCGCCCAACCC
>DASZOD010000288.1:0-22714 GCA_035550935.1 Egibacteraceae bacterium
GTCCTCGGCAGCGTTGCCGCCGTCGGCCTGGATCGGCAGCCCGGTGGTGACCACGCAGCGTCGCGGGGTGCTCGGCTCTGGCCGGGTGACGAAGTCGTCGAGCTCGAAGCGGGTGTCGCGGATGCCCCGCCGGGCGGCGACGCCCTTGCGCAGCTCGAAGCGGGCGCTGAAGGTCGCGCCCATCTCGATGGCCGTGCCGCAGACCTCCCCGTCGCCCTGGGCGAAGTGGGCGTCCCCGGCGGAGAACAGCGCCCCGGTCACCGACAGCGGCAGGAGCACCCGGGCCCCGGCGGTCAGCTGCTTGATGTCGACGTTCCCGCCGGTCTCCCGCGGCGGGATGGTCCGCAGCGCCTCGTCTGCGATCTCGACCTCGGCGGGTACGGCGTCGGTGGCGTCGGGCAGCAACACCATTCCGCCGCGGTCGGCGAGGTCCCGTTCGCGCGCGGCCATGGTCGACAACAGCTCGCGCGACGGGGCGACCCCCATCACTCCCATGAACGGTGCACCAGGCACGCGCACGTCGGGTAGCTGCTCGCTGGTGGCCACGCCGTCGGCGATCTGCCAGTGGACGATGTAAGGCTCGGGGAAGACGTCGCGCAGAAAGCCGAAGCCGGGCACCTGGACGGTGAACGCCTGGGGCTGCGGCTCGACCGCGACGACCTCGACGACGAGCAGGTCCCCGGGCTCGGCGCCTTCGACGTGCACCGGCCCGGTCAGCGGGTGCACGAGGTTGAGGTTGACCGCGGCGACGTCCTCGGGCGTCGACGACGGGGTGAACTGCCCGTCGAAGGCGTCGCGGGTCTCCAGGGTGACCAGCTGGCCGGGCTCGACGCGCAGCACCGGCGTGATCTCCGGGTGCCAGCGGTTGTGGCCGGTGTGGGCCTCGTCGGCCAGCGCCTTGGCGCGGTCGATGCGGACGACGTGGCCGTCCGACCCGCTGGCTGCGCTCACTGCCTGCCTCCCGGTCCCCGACGTGGCCGCGGAGCCCACCGTAGCGGGTGCGGGCAGGCCAACAGCGGCCGTGGTGGCACGCAAAGGCTGCTAGGCTGCCAGTACGCCCGCGGACCGCTCGCGGGCGTCGCTGCGTACGCCAACCGACGACGCCGGTCGGAGACGCCGTGTACACCGACACCCACTGTCACCTCGAGCTCATCGAGGGGGAGTCGCCCGACGTCGTCACCGCACGGGCCGCCAGCGCCGGCGTGTCGACGATCGTCACCGTCGGCGTGGACCTGGCCTCGTCGGCGGAGTGCGTGCGCACCGCCGCCAGCCTCGACGGGGTGTGGGCAGCCGTGGGCATCCACCCCAACAACGCCATCGAGTCCACCGACCACGTACTCAGGCGCCTGGCCGCCCTGGCCCGCCACCCCAAGGTGGTCGCCATCGGCGAGAGCGGACTGGACTGGTTCCGCGAGGGCGCGCCACGGGTCCGCCAGGAGGAGTCCTTCCGCGAGCACATCCGGTTGGCCAAGGAACTGGACAAGACGCTGGTCGTCCACGTCCGCGACGCCCACGACGAGACCCTGGCCGTGCTGGGAGACGAACGTCCCCCTGAGCGGGTCGTCTTCCACTGCTTCTCCGGCGACGCCAACCTCGTGCAGGTCTGTGCCGAACATGGCTGGTACGTGTCCTTCGCCGGCAACCTGACCTTCCGCAACGCTCCCGAACTGCGCGACGCGGCCGCGGCCGCGTCGCTGGACCGTGTGGTGGCCGAGACCGACTCGCCGTACCTGTCGCCGCACCCGTACCGCGGCAAACCGAACGAGCCGGCCAGGGTGGTCTTGACGGTGGCGAAACTGGCGGAGCTGCACGGTCTGCAGCCCGAACAGATGGCCGAGCGCACGAGCGCCAACGCCCGGCGGCTGTTCGCCCTGCCCGCGTGAGGCACCTCGCGCCACGGCCCTGGGGCGCGTTGCCGGCCAGCCGCCGGTTTGGGCCCCGTCGCGCGGCGTTGCTACCGTTCGGCGGGTGCTTCCCCGGCCGTCACGCCGACCCAGCAGCGCGTTCCCGTCGTCGGTGCGCCGACCGTTGGGCGCGCCGCGACGCGGCACCGTCGCCACAGCCCGGTCGTCGGCCTCCTTGCCCAGGCGCCCGCCGCGGCCGGGCCGGCGCCGGCGCCGCGTGTCAGGCCCGCCGACCACGCCGGCCGCCAGGCTGGTGGTCGCGCTGCTCATGCCGCTGCTGGGCTTCGGGTGGCTGGCTGGCGAGAAGGACGTCCGTCTCCACGTCGACGGGCGCCCCGCCGAGCTGCGCACCCACGCGGCGACGGTGGGCGAGCTGCTGGACCGGGCGCAGGTGGCGGTTGGCCCCCACGACCGCCTGGAGCCGGCAGCCGACACCCCGGTGACCGACGGCATGGAGGTCGAGCTCGTCCGCGCGCGGGAGATCACCCTGCTGGTGGGAGGCGCCCAGCGCCGGGTGGTCGTCGCCGCGCTCAGCGTCGAGGAGGTCCTGGAGGTGCTGGGGGGGCGCCTGGAGGGCGACGCCGCCCGCGCCACGGTGCGACCGTCGCGGTCGGCGCGGGTTCGCCCCGGCATGGTGGTGGAGGTCCGCTACCCGCTGCCGGTCACGGTGGTCGCCGACGGCGTCTCCCGGCAGGTCCTCACCGACGAGCCGACCGTGGGGCAGATCCTGGACCGCCTCGGCGTCGCCCGTGACGCCGACGACCGGGTCAGCCCCGAGCTCGACAGTGCGGCCCGGAGCGGTCTTCGCATCGTCGTCGAGCGTGTCGAGGTCACCCAGGAGGTCCGCGCGGAGCGGATAGCGGCCCCCACCCAGCAGCGACGGACCGCCGCGCTGGGCCGCGGGGAGCAGCGGCAGGCCGCGGCCGGGCGCGACGGCCGGCGCCAGGTCACCGAGCGCGTGGTCCGCGTCGACGGGGCCGTGGAGTCACGCCAGGTACTGGCGACGCGCGTGCTGCGCGCGGCCCAGCCGCGCGTGGTCGAGGTGGGCACCGCCGCGCCCGGCCCGGCCGCGACCACCCGCGCCGGGTCCAGCGAGCCCCCGCCCGCGCCGGCCGCCCCGACGCCGGCCGCCCCGACGCCGGCCGGCCCGACGCCCAGCCCTCGCAGCGGCGACAGCCAGGTGGGCGACGCCTCCTACTACGACCATCCCTCCAGCGACGGTTTGACCGCTGCCCACCGCACCTTGCCGTTCGGCACCCTCGTGACGGTCACGAACCTTGCCGACGGCCGGTCGGTGCGGGTGCGCATCAACGACCGTGGGCCCTTCGTCCCCGGCCGGGTCATCGACCTCAACGAGCCCGCCTTCGCCCGGATCGCCTCCCTGTCGACCGGGGTGGTGCGGGTCCGCATCACCTGGTGAGCCACCCTCGAGCGGCGAGGGGCGACCGGACCGATGTCGTGGCCCGGCCGCTGCTGACACCGGGCGAGGTCCGGGCGTTGCTGGAGAGCCACGGGCTGGCGCCCCGCAAGGCCCTGGGGCAGCATTTCGTCGTCGACGCCAACACCCTGCGCAAGGTGGTGCGCGCCGCCGGGATCGGCCCCGGCGACCTCGTCTGCGAGGTGGGACCGGGGTTGGGCAGCCTGACGCTGGCCCTGCGACAGGCCGGGGCGCGCGTCGTCGCCTTGGAGATCGACGAAGGGCTGGTGCGCGCCCTGGCCGACGTGGTCGGCGACGACCCGCAGGTGCGGGTGGTCCGCGGCGACGCCCTGGTCGCCGACCTGGCCGGGCTCGTCGGCGGCGGCCCTGCTGCGCTCGTGTCGAACCTGCCGTACAACGTGGCCACCCCGGTCGTGCTGCGGGCGCTGGAAGCCGGTGCCTTCGACCGGCTGCTGGTGGTGGTGCAGCGCGACGTCGGGCGCCGCTGGGCCTCGGGAGTCGGGGACCGGTTGTATGGCGCCGTCAGCGTGAAGCTGGCGGCGCTGGCCGACGTCACGGTGGTGTCCGCCGTCAGTCGCAACGCCTTCTACCCGGTGCCCAACGTCGACTCGGTGATGGTCCGGTTGCTGGCACGCCGCTGGGTACTGCCCGTGGGCCGCGCTGCGCTGTTCGCAGTGGTCCAGACCGGCTTCTCCCAGCGGCGCAAGCGGCTGCGCAACGCCCTGGCGAGCCCCGGGCGTCCGCCGGCGGCGGTCGAGCGAGCGCTGACCGAGTGTGGTCTGGACCCCGCAGCCCGGGCCGAGGAGCTGGACCTGGAAGCCTGGGCGGCACTGGCCGCACGACTCGGGTCCTGACCGCCCGCGCGACTCGGGGACCTGCCCGACGTCGCCGCCGGCGGCGGTCCGGCCTCGGATCCACACCAGGTGCGGCGCTCTGCACGGGCTGTTTGCCGGGCCCGACGGCCGGCGCCTACCATGCGCCGGGCGAGCGCGGGCGGAGGGCCGGCGGCGGACCTCCGGGGCGCATCGACAGGAGGGCACCAGACCGTGCCAGGGGGCGTCTCCGCCGGGCGTGGAGTCCTGTCCACCCCGCCGCGGGTCACCGTGCGCGTGCCGGCCAAGGCCAACCTCTTCCTGGCCGTGCGTGACCGACGCCCCGACGGGTACCACGAGGTCGCCACCGTCATGCAGTCGGTGTCGCTGTACGACGAGTTGCGGGTCGCCCTCGTCGGACCGCCGGCCCGCGGCCACCATCCCGCCACCCGCCGCCGCATGCGGGTGGAGCTGTGGCATGACCCCGTTGACGGGCTGCCCTCCGGGCTGGCCAACCTGGCCGTGCGTGCCGCCCACGCCCTGGGTGCCGCCACCGGGGTATGCGACCTGGCCGTCACCGGCGGCCGGGAGTCCGCGCGCACGGTCATCGACCTGGCCAAGGACATCCCGGTCGCTGCGGGCATGGCAGGCGGCTCGGCGGACGCGGCCGGGGCTCTGGTCGCGCTCAACCGCCTGTGGGGCTGCGACCTCAGCCGGCGGGAGCTGTGCGGGGTCGCCGCCTCCCTGGGCAGCGACGTGCCCTTCTGCGTGGTCGGCGGCACCGCGCTGGCCACCGGCCGCGGCGACGCACTGGCGCCGGTGCTGTGCCGGGCCACGTTCCACTGGGTGGTCTGCGAGGCCTTCGAGCCGCTGGACACCGCGGCGGTGTACCGGTCCTGGGACCGCCACTGCCGTCCCAGCGGGCTGGAGCCCCACCCGGTGCTGGAGGCGCTGCGCGACGAGGACCCGGCGGTGCTGGGTCGCGTGCTGCACAACGACCTCGAGGCCGCCGCCTTCGCGCTGCGCCCCCAACTCGCCGAGCACAAAGCCGCACTGCTGGATGCGGGAGCGCTCGGCGCTGTGCTGTGCGGCAGCGGACCGACGCTGCTGGCTCTGGCCGGCGGTGACGATGAGGCGCGCCGGCTGGCCGCCGAGGTCGCGGGCCGTTTCAAGCAGGTCGCCGTGGCCCGCTCACCGGCGGGCGGGCCGGAGCTGCGCGAGAGCTGAACGCCCCGGCTGAGGGCCTTACCCCGTCGGCTACAGTGAGGCGTGCGCCGCCGCGCCGCGGCCGGAGACGGCCTGGGCGCCGATGGGAGGTGGTGAAATGGCATCACGTCGTCCTTTGGAGTCGAAGTTGAAGGTTCGATCCCTTCCCTCCCAGCCCAACCAGGCTCATCCGGCGGCGGGCGGCCAGGTCGCGGGGAAGGGGCCACGGTGAGCACCGCCGCGGTCGTCCTGGCTGCGGGCCAGGGCACCCGCTTCAAGTCCGAGCGGGCCAAGGTGCTGCACCGGCTGGCGGGTCGCACGATGCTGCGCTGGGTCCTCGAGGCGATCCGACCACTGGGGCTGGACCGCGTCGTCGTCGTGTGCGGCCATCAGCGCGAGGAGGTCGCCGCCGAGGCGCAGACGGCCGCCGTCCCCGGCCTGGTCACCGTCGAACAGTCTCCGCAGAACGGCACCGGCCACGCCGTGCGTCAGGCCCTGGACGCCGGGGCGCTGGACCAGGTCGACACCGTGCTGGTCGTGCCCGGCGACGCGCCGCTGCTGCTGCCCGAGGTGCTGGCCGACCTGCTGGGCGCCCACGACGGCCGTGCTGCGACGCTCGTGACCGCCGAGCCCGACGACCCCACCGGCTACGGGCGGGTCATCCGTGACCGCGACGGCGCCGTGGTGCGCATCGTCGAGCATCGCGACGCCAGCGACGACGAGCGGCGCGTGCGCGAGGTGGCGACCTCCATCTACGCCTTCTCCCGCGAGCCGCTGGCCGTGCAGCTGCGGCAGCTGTCGTCCGACAACGTCCAGGGCGAGGAGTACCTCACCGACGTCGTCGCTCCGCTCGCCGCCGCCGGCGTCGGCGCGGTCACCGCACCCGCGCAGCTGGTGGGCGGGGTCAACGACCGGGCGGAGCTGGCCGCCGCGGCCGCGGTCGTGCGCCGGCGGATCCTGCGCCGGCTCATGCTCGACGGCGTCGGGGTCGTCGACCCCGCGGCGACCTACGTCGACGCCGACGCCGCCGTCGACGCCGACGCGACGCTGCTGCCCGGCACGCACCTGGAAGGCGCGACCAGGGTCGGCAGGCACGCGGTGATCGGCCCCAACAGCCGCCTGGTCGAGGCGGTCGTCGAGGACGGGGCCACGGTGGCCTACAGCGTCGTGGAGCGCGCCACCGTCGGGGTCGGCGCCACGGTGGGCCCGTTCTCGTACCTGCGACCGGGCACTCGGCTGGAGGGGCGCGCGAAAGCCGGCGCCTTCGTCGAGATGAAGAACACCACCGTGGGCACCGGCAGCAAGGTGCCGCACCTTTCCTACATCGGCGACGCGACGATCGGCCGGGACGCGAACGTCGGCGCGGGCACGATCACCTGCAACTACGACGGTCGGGCCAAGCATCCCACGGTCATCGGCGACGGGGCGTTCGTCGGCAGCGACACGATGCTCGTCGCGCCCGTCGAAGTCGGCGCCGATGCCTACACCGGCGCCGGCTCGGTCATAACCAAGGACGTGCCCCCCGGAGCCCTGGCCGTCGAGCGCGGCGAGCAGCGCATCGTCGCCGGCTACGCGGACCGGCGCGCAGCTCGGCACGAGGAGCGCACCCGCGACGAGCGGCGCTCGTAAGGAGACGCGCTGGCATGGAGATCGTCACCAAGAAGCGCATGCAGGTCTTCTCCGGGCGCGGCTATCCCGAACTGGCACAGGAGGTCGTCGACCACCTGGGGATGCGCCTGGGCGACGTCGACATTCACGAGTTCTCCAACAGCGAGACCTACGTTCGCTTCCGCCAGAACGTGCGCGGCTCGGACGCCTTCGTCATCCAGACCCACTGTCAGCCGGTGAACCGCAACATCTGGGAGCAGCTGGTCATGATCGACGCGCTCAAGCGCGCGTCGGCCAAGCGCATCATCGCCGTCATCCCCTTCTACGGCTACGCGCGCCAGGACAAGAAGACGCGCTCGCGCGAACCCATCACCGCCAAGCTGCTGGCCGACATGCTGCGGGTGGCCGGCGCCAACCGGGTGCTGTCTGTGGACCTGCACACCGGCCAGATCCAGGGCTTCTTCGACGACCCCCTGGATCACCTGACCGCCCTGCCGCTGCTGGTCGGCTGGCTCGTCGAGCAGTTCGGCGACGAGGAGCTGGTGGTGGCCTCCCCCGACGCCGGCCGGGTGCGCCTCGCCGAGAAGTTCCAGTCGCGGCTGCCCAACGCACGGATCGCCTTCCTGGCCAAGACCCGCGCCGCCCACAACGTCGCCCAGACCCTGGCCGTGGCCGGCGACGTCGAGGGCAGCATCTGCGTGTTGGTCGACGACATGATCGACACCGGAGGCACGATCTGCGGCGCCGCCGAGGCGCTGGTGCAGCGTGGCGCCCACAGGGTGTTGGCCTGCGCCACGCACCCCGTGCTGTCGGGGCCCGCCTGCGAGCGGCTGCGGGATAGCCCGATCGAGCGGGTGGTGGTCACCAACACCCTGCCGCCCCCGCCCGGCTGCAGGCTGGACAAGCTGGAGGTGGTGTCGATCGCGCCGGTCATCGCCAGCACGATGAAGGCGATCTTCGAAGACGAGTCGGTCAGCGAGCTGTTCGACGACCAGAACCAGTAGTCCTCGGACGACGGGCTACACTTGCCGGCGACCCCGTCGCGGCCGGAGCCGCCGGGTGCAGCAAGCCGAACCCGAACCCTCGAACAGGAACCCCACCGTCATGGCCAAGGAGATCGTCCTTGCCGCCAGGCCCCGGGTGGGCAGCGGCAAACGCGAGGCGCGCAGCCTGCGCCGCGAGGGCCTGGTGCCCGCCGTCGCCTACGGCGCGGACCTTCCCGCCACGCCGCTGTCGGTCGACGGGCGCGAGCTGTTCCACGCGCTGCACACCGACGCGGGTCTCAATGCGATCGTCCGGCTGCAGTACGACGGCGACAGCCACCTGACGCTGGTCCGCGAGATCCAGCGCCACCCCGTGCGCGGCGTCATCATGCACGTCGACTTCGTCACCATCCGCCGCGACGTGAGGGTGACCGTGGACGTCCCCCTGCACCTGGAGGGCCGTCCTCCGGCCATCGACCAGGGGGCGGTCGCCGACCAGCAGCTGCACAGCCTCCACATCGAGGTCCTGCCTCTGGAAGTCCCCGACGCCATCGCCCTGGACATCTCCGACATGCAGATCGGCGACGTCAAGCGGGTCGCGGACCTGAGGCTGCCCGGCGGGGTGACCGCGCTCACCGACCCCGAGCAGGCGGTCGTGTCGCTGTACGTGCCCCAGCTGCAGGTGCCCGAGGAGGAGACGCCGGAGGAGGCCGCCGAGGCCGAGTTCATGGCCGAGGGCGCCACCGGCGCAGAGGCCGAGGACAGCGAGGAGCGGCGCGAGGCCGTCCGAGCCGAGGAGGGCTAGCCGCTGGGCCTGCTCGACCGGCTCGTCGGCAAAGCCCGCCCGAGCGTGGCCGCCGAGCGTTGGCTGGTCGTCGGGCTGAGCAACCCCGAGGCCGAGTATGCCGGCACCCGACACAACGTCGGCGCCGACATCGTGCGCCTGCTGGCCGCCCGGCTGGGAGCCTCCTTCAAGCCGCACAAGGCCGGCGCCCGGATCGCGGACACCTACAACCGAGCGAGCGGTGGGGCGGGCGGGACTGCCCTGTCACTGGTGATCCCGTCGGGCTACATGAACGAGTCCGGAGGGCCGGTGCAGCGCGCCGCCGCCTTCTACAAGACCCCCCACCAGCGGCTCGTCGTCGTCCACGACGACCTGGACCTGGCCGTGGGGACGCTGCGGCTGAAGCGGGGCGGGGGCACCGCTGGGCACCGAGGCCTGCGCGACATCCAGCAGCGCACCGGCAGCGCCGACTTCTACCGGGTGCGCGTCGGCATCGGTCGCCCTCCCGGGCGCATGGATCCGGCCGACTACGTGCTCAAGCGCTTCCGTGGCGGCGAGCGCGAGGAGATCGACATCGTCGCCGAGCGCGCCGCCGACGCCGTCCTGGACCTCATCGCCCTCGGCCTGGAGGCGGCTCAGAACCGCCACCACTGACACGAGGCGCCTGGTGCCGGCCGCTTGCGTACTCGTCGACGGTGCTGCCCACCGCGGGTCGCGAGCGCGCGGAGCGGCCATTGCTGCCATGCTGAAGAGGCCCTGTCCGCATGGCCATCCCAGGGGGCGGGATGAGCGCCGACCGCAACGCCGAGGCCACCGGTCAGGATGGCCCCTGGGCCGGGTGGCAGGCCCCAGCGGGTCTTGGCTGGGGCTGTCTGACTGCCGTCGGCCTGAGCGCCCTGGCGGTGCTGGCGGCGTTGGCGGCGCTGGCTGGGGTCTTCCTCGCTGTGGGCATGCTGGAACTGCGCGGCCCTGCGGCTGGCCCACCGCAGGCCGCGAGCGCATCGGCGTCTCCCAGCCCCAGCCCCCGGCCGTCACCGTCGCCGTCGCCTGCCACTGCGACCGTGGCGGCGTTTCGTGGCAGCGGCGCCGACACCACCCCGGTGTTCCAGGTGGCCAGCGGTTGGCAGATCCACTGGCAGACGTCCGCGCAACACCTGATCATCGCCGTCTACGATGCCTCGGGGACCGTGGTGGCGGTCGCTGTGAACGAGCAAGGACCGGCAGCCGGGGTGTCGATGCAGCCCAACCCGGGCTCCTACTACCTGCAGGTCACCGCCTTCGACGGCGACTGGTCGGTGACCGTGACCCCTGCGAAGTAGCGGTCCCCGTGCACCGCGGCCGGGTCATCAGGCGGGCCAGTGGGCGCCGATGTAGGGATCGGTTTGGCCTTTGCCCAGCGGTCGCGGAGCAGCTCGGCTGTGGTGGTTGTCGGATACATCTCGTCCACCAGGAAGTCGGTCACGCCAGCAGGGCCCCACGCTGCTCCGCGGCGCGGCGACTGGCTTGGGCTGCGGCCTGATGGCGTTCGATGCGGGCTTTGACCTCGTCGGGACGCGCAGCCGCGTAGTCGATGGCGATGCGGATCAGCCGCGGATGCAGGTCGGTTTCACGGGCCAGCGTCGCGATGCGCTGCTCCTCGCTGCCCTGCAGCTCGCGCAGACGGGCGACGACCTCCCACACGTCGGGGCCTGCAGCCAGAGCAGCGCGACGGTTGTGTGCCGGACCACGGTGGACGATGCCTGGGTGGTCCAGCGCGTCGACGCCCTCGATGATGAGGCGTTCGAGCAGTGCGGTGGCGCTCATGCCGTCGTGTGCGGCGCGGGCAGCCAGGCGCTGCTTGGCGTCTTCGCTGATGCGGAACGAGGTGCTCTTGGCTGCCACTGGTCCCTCCTCGAGGGTGTAGCGCAACCGTAGCGCAGGTGCACACCCCCGTGGGGCCGGGAGGGACGCCTCAGCGCTTCGGTCTCAAGGCGGCGAGGCCGAGGTGGAATTGTTGTCCATGGCCTTGCGCAGGTTCATCGCCGCGCCGATGAGCCCGACGTGGCTGAAGGCCCGGGGAAAGTTGCCGAGGGGCTCGTCGCTGCCAGGGTCGATCTCCTCGGCGAGCAGTCCGAGGTGTGGCCGGGCACGCCGCGTCCTCCCCGGAGCAGCGGTAGACGAGGCCGTTCTTCGTGATTCCGTGCTCGATCGCGTCGACCGTGGCACGGATCCGTGGGTCGTCACGGCGCACGAAGCGCGGTGACGAAGGCCTCATCCCCGGCGCGCAAGAGGATCTCTCCGCGACAGCCGCAAGGTCCGTCTGTTCGAGCGACATCGATGACCAACCAGCGCGTCGGCGCCCCCGAAGACCAGGCCCAGGTGGTCGTCGTCGAGCTCCAGGCGCGGCACCGTGAGGCCGTAGTCGAAGCGCGGATGGAGCTCGAGACGGACGATCACCTCGCCGCCCTCAGAGCGGGGCACCCGCAGCAGCCGGTTATAGGGGTGCAGCATCCCTACCTGCTTCGAGCGCTTCGCTACGCACTGGCAGGCAGTCGAGCAACCCTCGCCGGTCTGGAAGGGGGCTCCAGCACGTTGGTGCCCGGCACGTAGCGGCGACTCACCGAGTACGCAGCCCGGGGCGCGACGCGCAGGTAGCCGCCGTTCGCCCAGTCCAGCAGACGGCCGAGGACGGGCCGAGCGTCGAAGCGGTGGAAGCAGCACCAGTCGACGGCCCCGTCGCAGGAGACCAGGGCCGCCGAATGACAGTCGCTCAGCAGGCCGTAGTCAGAGATGGGCGGGTAGGTTATCGCCCCTCGGCGACGGCAGCGCCCGGCAGCGCCACCTCACCACCGCAGCACGTGCAGACAAGCCTTCCTCCCCGAAGGGCCTGACCGGGTGACACCGAGGCCCCGCATCCTTCACACGGGAACGAGTACCGTTGCTCTTTTTCGTCGTCGACGGCCGTCGTTGCCATGTCGTTCACGTCGTTCACGTCGGTGCTCCTCCTCGGCTGGTGGGCGATGCGATGGTGAGGGCGGGCAGGACGTCGCGCTCGTAGAAGCGAAAGAAGCCCTCCTGGTCGGGCCCGACCTGGTGGACGTAGAGGACGCTGAACCCGGCTGCCGCGAAACGGGCGATGGCGGCCAGGTGCACCTCGGGGTCGGGACCGCAGGCCACCACCCGCGCCACGTCTTCCAGGCGCACGAGGCGCGCCGCCTGCTCAACGTCTCGTGGCTGGGGCAGCTCGGTGAGCAGAGGGCCGGACAGCGCGCCGTTGGGCCACCACTCATGGGCGATGCGGCGGGCGTCGGCTTCGGTGTCGGCCCAGCACACGTGGACCTGACCCAGGCGCGGCTTGCCGCGGCCGCCGGCCGCCTCGAACGCCTCAACGTGGCGGGGATTGGGGGCGACGCCGATGAGGCCGTCGCCGATGCGGGCGGCGACCTCGGCGCTGCGCCGGCCGCCGGCCGCCAGGTAGATCGGCGGCGGCGACTCCGGACGGGTGAACAGCCGCGCCGTCTCGACGGTGAAGTGAGCGCCGTGGTGGCTTACCATCTCCCCGTCGAACAGCCGGCGGATGATCGCCACCGCCTCCTCGAGCATCTCGAGACGGACCCGCGGTTCCGGCCAGTGGGTGCCGAGGATGTGCTCGTTCAGGCGCTCGCCGCTGCCGACGCCCAGGAAGAAGCGGCCCGGGAGCAGGCAGGCGGCGGTGGCGGCGGCGTGGGCCACGACCGCCGGGTGGAGGCGGATCATCGGCGCGGTCACTGCGGTGCCGATGCTGAGCCGCTGGGTGGCCGAGGCGATGGTTCCCAGCACCGTCCACACGAACGGCGCCTGGCCCTGCCGTGCGGTCCAGGGGTGGTAGTGGTCGGAGATAGCCGCTGAGGAGAACCCGGCCTCCTCGGCGCGGCGCGCCCAGCGCACCAGGTCCGCGGGAGGGTGCTCCTCGCTCGACAGCCAGTAGCCCAGTTGCAAGCGAGCCGGCCCTGGGGCAGCGAGCGGGTCAGCCATCGGCGCTGTCGCCCTGGCTTGGCTGGGGGATGTCCTCCAGGAGGACGAGCCCGATGAGCGTGCCGTCCGATCGCGTGACGAGCACGCGCGGCACTCCCCGCTTGCGCAGGTGGGCGGCCAGGTCGGACAGACCGAGATTGGGGCGGAACGTGACCGGGCCTTCCTGCATGACGTCGGCGACCGGCCGTGCGTCGTCGAGGCCGAGTACCTCCGCCCGCACGGTGCCGAGCACCACGCCGCCGTCGTTGACCACGACGCCCAGCTCCCAGTCGCCGATACGGTCTCGTAGCTCGCCGACGGTCTCGTCAGGCCGGCAGCGGGGCACCTCTGAGCGGGCCACCTGGGTGATGCGGGGCACGGACGCCTTCGGCCCTTCAGTGGGAAGGCCGGCGGCCATCCAATCGGCCTTGCCGGGCACGTAGTCGTAGACCTTCGTGAAACCGAGGCTCCTGAGCCGCCACGCGGCCCGTGGGCTCATGTCTCATTGGTAGTCGTAGCAGTACACGACGACGGGGCGGCTCGGATCGAGACGCTGGCCCGCCTGGTCTCCCAGTGTCTTCAGCGGGATGCTGATGGCGCCGGGGAGGTGCTCTTCTTCGTACTCTGTGGGCGGCAGCACCTCGACGAGCTGGGCCGACTCCTCAGCGAGCAGGCGTTGCAGGTCGTGGCGATCGATCGCTTGCATGCGTCCTCCTTGGCGAGCGCGAGGCGCAGTTCTCGACTGCGCCGGCGCCTGGTCGGTCGTGGCCGGCTGTCAGACGCCGTCCTGCGTAAGCGAGCGACCCTCGGTCGTCCTCCTCCGTCGTGGCCCAGCGCTCCAAGGGTCCCAGATCGCCGGCGACATGCCCAACCTCAGTCCTGCGTGCGCCGAAGCGGATCTCGCGTGCTGCCCGTGCGGCGAAGGCGCCTATCGCCAGTCGGTCCGCTGCGCCGGTGGCCGAGCAGCAGGTGATCAGTGGCCGCTGTGGTCGTCGCCGTGTTCGGCGACCTGGCTGCGCACCGCCTCCATGTCGACGTCACGGACCTGGCGGACGAGATCCTCCAGCGCCGCCTCGGGCAGCACGCCGGGCTGCGCGAAGAGCGCGACGCCCTCACGGAAGATCATCAACGTCGGAATCGACATGATGCTGAAGATGCCCGCCAGTTCCTCCTGAGCCTCCGTGTCGACCTTGCCGAACACGATGTCAGGGTGACGCTGCGCCACTGTCTCATAGATTGGCGAGAACATCCTGCACGGTCCACACCAGGCGGCCCAGAAGTCAACCAGCACGATGTCGTTGCCTTCGAGGATCCCCGCGAAGTTGTCTCGGGTCAGCTCGACGGTGCCCATTCGTCCTCCGAGTCGACGGCGTCCCGCTGTCAAACACCACCGGTGCTGAAGGCATTCCCCCCACAACACGCGTGTAGGCCGACCCCTCTCACTCCGTGGCGGGGGAGGCACACAGCGGGTCCTCGACGTCGAGTCTTGACAGTCCGGTCGGCCTCTTGCTACCATCCCACTGGATGGCCATGGGATGGTGATGGCCCCTGCATTCGTAGAGGTCAGGGTGGCACAGAGGGGAAGGCAGACAGCGGGACGGTAGATGCCGGAGAGCGACAAGACCGAGAAGATCACGATCAATCTGGGGCCCGTGGATCTGGGGCAGATCGATCTGCTGGTGCTGGAGGGCTTCTATGCCAACCGCACCGACTTCATCCGCACCGCCATCCGCAATCAGCTGCGTACCCATGCGGAGGCGGTCAGCCACACGGTGGCGCGTAGGACCCTGGTGCTGGGCGCGCAGCATTACACCCGCCAGGACCTGGAGGCAGTCCGTGCAGCAGGCGACAAACTCCAGATACGCGTGCTCGGCTTGGCGAGCATCGCTGATGACGTCTCCCCGCAGCTTGCCCTGGCCACCATTGAATCGGTCGAGGTGCTTGGCGCCTTCCGGGCAAGTTCCGCGGTGAAAGCGGCACTTGGCAAACGCATCGTGTGAGTCGGTGGGGTATGGATAACACCATGGAGGGGACGTGCCAGGAGCGTGGCGATTGGCGTCACGGGAAAAGGGATCATTGTGCTTAAAGAAAGCATGCAGTCGGCGATGGCCGAAGCTACACGCCTCACGGTCGAGGGACGTCTCGCCGAAGCGACCGACCTCATACACAGCACGCTGGGCAGTTTGCCTGTCTCCGGCATGTCCCCGACAGCGTCGAAGAGCGCTGACCAACAGCCGCAGCCGGAACCGGGTGCCGTGGATGCCTCGCCGCCCCCTCCGGTGAGAACGTGGCGGGACACGGGCTCCGCGACCCGAACCCGCAACCTGGTCACGCTCCTCCGTCGCGGGGCGGCGGTACCCCGGCGCTCCCTTCGCCTGCCGCGATCCCGCGGCCGCGCGCACCCGTTCCCGCAGACCGCCCCTGACGGCGCGGCAGGACAGTTTGTCACAGCGTCCTATACGAACGCAGCCGGAACCAGGTCCTACAAGCTGTACATCCCAAGTGGCTATGCGGGAAGAACCGGGCAAGCCGGGTCGCTGGCCGTGCCACTGATCGTCATGCTGCATGGTGGGACGCAGACAGCCGATGACTTCGCGGCGGGCACGAACATGAACCAGCTCGCGGAACGCAACACCTTCCTCGTCGCCTACCCCGAGCAACCAACTTCCGCCAACGGGGCGCGGTGCTGGAACTGGTTCCAAGCCGCCGACCAGCACAGGAGCGCAGGCGAGCCCTCCCTCATCGCGGGGATAACTCAGCAGATCATGCATGACCACCACGTCGACGCCAGCCGCGTCTACGTCGCCGGGTTCTCCGCGGGTGGGGCCATGGCGGCCGTAATGGCCGCGACCTACCCCGACCTGTATGCCGCCGTCGGCGTACATTCTGGCCTCACCTACGGCGCCGCCTACGATCTGCCCTCCGCGTTCAAAGCGATGAAGCAGGGGCCGGCCATCCAGCACGGTCGCCAACCTGCCGTCGGCATCCCGCTGATCGTGTTCCACGGGGATCAGGACCAGATCGTTGACCGCGCCAACGCCGACCGCCTGCTCGACCACTGGCGGCGAGCGGCGGACAAGGGGCCAGGCGACCTACCCACGCCCCCGCGTGAAGCAGGGGTTGAGCGGGGGCAGGTTGCTGCAGGCCGTCAATACACCCGATTCCTCTACCCCGACGCCAGCGGTGGGACCGGCATGGAGCAGTGGATCATCCATCAGGCGGGCCACGCGTGGTCGGGGGGGACTCCTGCGGGCTCGTACACGGACCCGCAGGGGCCTGATGCTTCGGCCGAAATCGTGCGCTTCTTCGACGAGCATCCCAAGCGAACCGGCTGACTCCGGTCGAAGCCCCAAACGCGCGGCTTGCTCGGCGCCTCTCGAACGCCGCGAGGATCCGGCTTCGACATCGGTTCTCCCGGGGTCAGCAGCCTCAGCCGAAGACGTGGAAGACGTCGCGAAGCCTGACGACGTCCCGGATGAGCGACCATGCGGCAACGCCGCCCAGGATGAGGTACCCCGACCATGCGACGACCGCGTTGCGGGGTGGACCCTTCGTTCCCTGCCCCAGACGCTCGGTCAGCGGCGCGAGCACCAGCCCGTAGAGCGGGTACAGCAGGGCGAACAGCCCGACGCTCACCCTCGTTGACACGTAGCGGAAGAACTCGTAGTTGCCGTCGAGCACGATCGGGCCGGCGATGACCAGCAGGAAACATCCGTAGGCGAGTCCTTTCGGGAATCCATCCCATGGCATCCAGCGGCGCACGATCAGGTACAACGCGGCGCCGGGGAGGCCGTAGAACACCCCCTCGATGGCCAGCGACAGCGTCCCGTCGGCAGTGATGCGGCCCACCTCGGCGCTGGCATGCGTGATGACGCCGTTGTACGACGGGTTCATCAGTCGCACCACGAACATGGCCAGGCGCGACCCCAGCCCCGCCGTCGCACCGGCAACCATGCCGGCCAGCAGCCCGGCAGCAGTCAGGCGCAGAGCGTGGGCAACCCTTCGCAACGTCGCGATCGCCTTCCCTTGCCAAACGCTCATCCCCACGGCCTCCGACGGTCAAGGGTGTTCCCGCATCCTGACCATCGCCGTGGACACCATCGAAGCGCCCGCCAACCGCCGCCAGGGTGATCGTGCACCCGCCGTGGGACTCGCCCGCCACCACCACCAGGCGGCCTTTGCCGCTGCCGGCGGACGGCGACACTATGGCCGGCGATGCCCGCACCCCCCCGGGGCGGCCCGCTGGGCGCGCTGCTTGCGCCCGGACGAGCGCGCCTCGCCGACGTCCTGGAGCCCGGCGAGATCCACGCGGGGCCGGCCGTGCGCGCCTACAGCCTGGCGTTGCTGGCCGAGCGGGCGGCTCCGCTGCTTGCGGTGGTGGCCGCCGACCGCGACGCCGAGGCCCTGACCGACGACCTGTCGGCGTTCCTCGGTGACGCGGCGGTCGCGCTGTTCCCTCCCTGGGAGACGCTGCCCCACGAGCGACTGTCGCCCCAGCCGGCCACGGTCGGCCGGCGCCTGCGGGTGCTGGACCGGCTGCGCAAGGCCGACGACGGCCTGCTGGCGGTGGTGGCGCCGGTGCGGGCGCTGCTGCAGCCGATGGACCCCCGCCTGTCCGAACGCGAGCCGGTCCGCCTCGACGCCAGCTGGCGTGGCGGCTTGGACGGGCTGGTGGAGGCCCTGGCGGCGCTGGGCTACACCCGCGCCACCCTGGTCGAGGCGCGCGGCGAGTTCGCCGTGCGCGGCGGGCTGGTCGACGTGTTCCCCTCGGCCGACGACCACCCGGTGCGGGTGGAGTTCTGGGGCGACGACGTCGACTCGATCCGCGAGTTCGCCGTGGCCGACCAGCGCAGCCTCGGCCAGGTCGACGCCGCCGCCGTCGACGCCGCCCGGGAGCTGGTGCTGGACGCCGAGACCGCCGCCACCGCCCGGCTGGTGGCCGCCCGCCTGCCCGCGCTGGCAGAGCAGCTTGAGCTGCTGGCCGCCGGCGTCGCCTTCGAGGGCATGGAGTCGCTGGTCACCGCGATCCATCCCGCGCCGGCTTGGCTGCCCGACTTCTTCCCGCCCGGAGCCGGCATGGCGGTGGTCGAGCCCGGCCGGGTCGCCGACCGCGCCGGCGAGCTGCGCGAGCAGGCCGCGGCGCTGCTGGTGGCCGGCTGGACCGCCGACCAGCCCGCAGGGGGGTTCCTGGCCGACGACCACGCCGACGTCACCGGCTACGCCGAGTGGGATGCGGTCCGCCGCCGCGCCGGCGGGCCGCTGTGGACGCTGACCGGGCTGGCCTCTGCGACCGCCGCCGGGGAAGTCCCGGGGCTGCCGTGGGACTCCTTCCGCGGCGATGTCGCCGCCGCCGCGGCGCAGGCCCGGCGACTGTCGGCCGACGGCGTCGGCGTGGTGCTGACCACCGCCGGGCACGGCCCGGCCCTGCGCCTGGCGGAGGTGCTGCGCGACGAGGGCCTGGCGGTGCCCGTGGTCGGCGCGGTCGACGAGGACGTCGCCGGGCGGGTGGTGATCTGCGAGTCGCCGCTGCGGGAGGGCTTCCGCTCGCCCGCGCTGGGCCTGGCGGTGCTGGGGGAGTGGGACCTGTTCGGTCCGCGCCGCAGCCGGGCCGGTCGGCGCCTGCCCAGCAGGCGCGCCGCGTCGGACACCGTGCTGGACCTGTCTGGCGGCGACTTCGTCGTCCACCGCGTCCACGGCGTCGGCCGCTACGTGGGCATCGTCACCCGCCGGCTGCCTGGCCCCACGGGCAGCGTCGGGGGCGGCACCGCGGGGACCGTGACCCGCGACTACGTGGTGTTGGAGTACGCCGGCGGGGACCGCCTCTACGTTCCCAGCGACCAGGTCGACGCGCTCGCCCGCTACGCCGGCGGGGAGTCCCCCCGGGTGATGCGCCTGGGCGGCGCCGAGTGGGAGCGGGCCAAGAGCAAGGTCCGCAAGGCCGTGCGGGAGATGGCCGCCGAGCTGGTGCGCCTGTACCGGGCGCGCCTGCACGCCCCCGGGGTCGCGGCCGGCCCCGACACGGTGTGGCAGGCCGAGCTGGAGCAGGCCTTCCCCCACAGCGAGACCCCCGACCAGCTCGTCGCCATCGACGAGGTCAAGCGCGACATGCAGACCCCGGTGCCCATGGACCGCCTGGTCTGCGGCGACGTGGGCTTCGGCAAGACCGAGATCGCGGTGCGCGCCGCGGCCAAGGCGGTGTTCGACGGCAGGCAGGTGGCGGTGCTGGTGCCGACCACGCTGCTGGCGCAGCAGCACGGCGAGACCTTCGCCGAGCGCTTCGCCGGGTTCCCGGTCAACGTCGCGGTGCTGAGCCGCTTCGCCGCCCCCAGGCAGCAGAAGGCGGTCCTGGACGGACTGGCGGCCGGCACCGTCGACCTGGTCATCGGCACCCACCGGCTGTTGGGCGCCGACGTCACCTTCAAGGACCTCGGCCTGGTCGTCGTCGACGAGGAGCAGCGCTTCGGCGTGGCCCACAAGGAGAAGCTCAAGCAGCTGCGCACCAGCGTGGACGTACTGACGATGACCGCCACGCCCATCCCGCGGACGCTGGAGATGGCGATCACCGGGATCCGCGACCTGTCCACGATCGACACCCCGCCCGAGGAGCGCCAACCGGTCGTCACCCACGTCGGCGCATGGGACGAGTCGCTGGCGGCCCTGGCGGTGCGCCGCGAGCTGCTGCGCGAGGGCCAGGTGTACTGGGTGCACAACCGCACCGACACCATCGCCGCCGCCGCCGAGCGGGTCCGCCAGCTGGTGCCCGGAGCGCGGGTGGAGACCGGCCACGGGCAGATGGACGAGGCCGCCCTGGAACAGGTCATGGTGCGCTTCTGGCACCGCGAGTTCGACGTCCTGGTGTGCACGACGATCATCGAGTCGGGGTTGGACGTCGCCAACGCCAACACCCTGGTGCTGGAACGCGCCGACCTGCTGGGGTTGGCGCAGCTGTACCAGCTGCGCGGGCGCGTCGGCCGCTCCAGCCGGCGCGGCTACGCCTACCTGTTCTATCCCGAACAGCAGGTGATGACCGAGGAGGCGCACAAGCGCCTGGAGACGATCTCGACCTTCACCGGGTTGAGCTCGGGGCTGTCGATCGCGTTGAAGGACCTGGAGATCCGGGGGGCCGGCGACGTGCTCGGCGCCGACCAGTCCGGTCATGTGGCCACTGTCGGCTTCGAGACCTACGCTCAGCTCGTGGGCGAGGCCGTCGCCGAACTGCGCGACGGCAGGCCAGCGCAGCCCGAGCCCGAGATCACCGTGGACCTGCCCGTCGACGCCCACCTGCCCAGCGGCTACATCGCCGACGAGGCCCTGCGCCTGGAGGCCTACCGCAAGATCGCGGCGGTGCGCGACGCCTCCGGGGTCAAGGCGGTGCGTGCAGAGCTCGCCGACCGCTACGGGCCGCCGCCCCCGCCCGCCGAACGGCTGCTCGGCGTGGCGGCGCTGCGAGCGGCGGTGCGCCGCTGGGACATCACCGAGATCACCACCACCCCTCGGCGCACCGTGCGCGTCGCCCCGCTGTCGCTGGCCGACCACCAGGAGGTCCGCCTGGCGCGCACCCACCCCCGGGCGCTGTGGAACGCCGCCGCGCAGGCCCTGGAGCTGCCGATGCCGTCCGGCGGCGACCTGGTGGGCTGGGTCGCCGGCCAGCTCAAGGCCATCCTCGCGCCCCCCCGGCGCTGACCAATCCCGGGCCGAACGTCCGTGGTGCAGACCTCAGGAGCAGGCCATGTGACCTCGCAGGGGCTGTTGAGCGGCGTGCGGGTCGTCGACCTGTCCAGGGTGCTGGCCGGGCCCTTCGCGGCACAGGTCCTGGCGGAGATGGGCGCCGACGTGATCAAGGTCGAGCAGCCCACGGGCGACCCGGCTCGCGGCATCGGGCCGCACGTCGACGGCCGGTCGCTGTACTTCTCGGCGCTGAACACCGGCAAGCGCGGTGTGGCGCTTGACCTGGCCGACCCGTCGGGGCGCGCCGGGCTGGACGCCCTCCTGGCGTCGGCCGACATCGTGGTGGAGAACTTCCGACCCGCCGCGGCCAGCGCCTTGGGGTGCGACCCGGCGTCCCTGCTCGTGCGCCACCCCGGGCTCACGGTGGTCACCGTGTCCGGATACGCCCGCGGCAGCCAGCGTGCCGACTCGCCGGCGCTGGACCTCACCGTCCAGGCCGAGAGCGGGATCATGTCGGTCACCGGCGAGCCGGGCGGGCCGCCGGTCCGCGCCGGTGTTCCCGTCGGCGACCTGGCGGCCGGGCTGTGGGCGGCCCTGGCAGCCGCCGCAGGGTATGCGGCCCGCCTGCGCGACGGTCGGGGCCGCCACGTCGAGGTGCCGCTGGTCGATGCGGCGATCACCTTGCTGTCCTACGTGGCCACGGCGGCCGCGGCCACCGAGCAGGATCCCCCCCAGGTCGGCTCGGGCCACCACTCCGTGGTGCCCTACGGGGCCTACCCAACGGCCGACGGCTGGGTGGTCGTGGCGGTCATCGGCGACAAGTTCTGGCCGTCGCTGTGCGACGCGCTGGGGATCGGCGACCTGGCGGCACGCGAGGACCTGGTCAGCAACCGCCAGCGGGCGGCCGCCCGCGAGGAGGTCGACGCGGCCGTCGCCCGGCGCCTGGCGACGCTCACCAGCGCCCAGGCGCTCGCCGCGCTGGCCTCGGCGGGGGTCCCCAGCGCCCCGGTCAACAGCGTGCTGGCAGCGCTCGACGACCCGTACGTCCAGGCGCGCGGGATGGTCGCCGACGTGCCTGCGGCGGGGTCCTCCTACCGGGTCGTGCAGGGGCCCCTGAGGACCCGCGCGACACCACGGCCCGCACCGGCGCTCGGGGAACACACCGGCGAGGTCATGAGCGAGGTCCTGGGCGCGGACTCGCCGCTGCTGGCTCGGCTCACCGCCCGCACCCACCTGCGCTGACCGAACGTCGTGGGACGGGTTGCCAGCGGGACGTCAGCCGCCTTGGTAGAAGGAGCCATGGAGCGCGGCAGGGACGGGATGGCCCAGGCACGAGGGATCTCGCCCACGCCCGCCACGACCATGGGGCACAGTTCTACGACTGGGCGTGCTTCTCGGCGCAGCAGGCCGCTGAGAAGGCGGCCAAGGCCGTCCTCCAGCGGCTCGGGGCAGAGGCGTGGGGCCAGTCGGTCGCGGACCTGTTCGCCGAGCTGATGCCACGGGTCGGACTCGAGCCGGGCCTGGTGGATCTGGCGCTCGAGCTGGACAAGGCGTACGTGGCCGCCCGCTACCCGAACGCGCACCCCGCGGGCGCCCCGAAGGATCGCTACACGAGCAGGGAGGCCGAGCGGCTTGTCGGGTACGCGCAGGCCATCGTCGACGCATGCGAGAGTCTTCTGGCCTCGCCATAGCCGCGAGCAGCTGCTGGCCCGCCTCCGCGAGGGGGTGGCCGCGCTGAGCCAGGAGTTCGACGTTCGACGGGCCGTGCTCATCGGCTCGTGGGCACAGGGCCGCCACACGGCTGCCAGCGACGTCGATCTGCTGGTCGTCTACGCCGGTCCCGCCCGGGACGATGCCTACGCCCTGTGCCGCAGGATCGTCGATGTCCCCCGGCTGGAGCCTCACGTGTACAGCGAGGCGGAGGCGGCCGCCGCGGCGCCGATGTTGGCGCGCATGAGCCGGGGAGGCGTCGAGATCCGCTGACAGGGCCTCTGCCGGCGCCTGGGGCTGGTCAGCGATGGAGTGCGAACCAGGCGGCCCGGCGGTACCCCTGCCTGCGCAGCAGCGCCTGGCCCAGGTACAGGTCGGGGCCGACGTGGACCAGTTCGTCGAGCACGGCGCGCACCGCCTGCGGGTTGTCGGGCAGGTCGTAGTCGATGCGCAGCACCGAGCGCCCGGGCGCGGTCGCGCTGGGCCCGACGCCGGTGACGAAGCGCAGGGCGGTGACCTCGCCGCGGCCGTTGGGTCGAACGTCGCCGTAGCGGGGGAAGCACCAGGCGATCGCCCGCCCGCCGGCGGGGGTGAAGCGGTTGCGTCCCCCACCCGCCGCGGGGTCGAAC
>DASZOD010000289.1:0-22537 GCA_035550935.1 Egibacteraceae bacterium
GACGGGTGGGGACTGGGGCTGCTCGTGCTCGCGGCGCTGTCGGCGCTGGCGCTGTACGCGCGGGCCGCCGGCACCGTGGGGATCTACCTGGACCTGCTGTTCCGCGGCCTGTTCGGCGTCCTCGGCCTGCTGGCCCCGGTCGCGCTGGCCGCGGCCGGCTTCGCCCTGTTGGGCCGGCCCCGGCCGGCCAACGCCCGCGTGCTTGCCGGCGCGGTCCTGGCGACGCTGGCCTGCGCCGGTCTGTGGCACCTGGCCTCGGGCGCCCCGGGCTTCGGCGCTTCCCTGGCCGCGCTGCACCGCTCCGGTGGCTGGGTGGGTGCCGCGGTGGCGCTGCCGCTGCAGGCCGTGGCGGCCACCTGGGGAGCGGTCGTGCTGCTCGTCGCCGCGCTGGTGCTGGGGGCGACCGTGGCCACCGCGGTGCCACCCCGCGTGGTCGCCGCCCGGGTCGCCGCCGCCGCCCGGGGCGTGCGCGACCGGCTCGCCGCACGGCGAGTCCGCCGCCGCGCCCGCGGCGCCGACGCCGCCCGCGAAGCCGATCCCACCGCGGCGGTGGACCTCGATGACCCTGACGCCACCGTCGTGCTCGACCCGGGCGCTGACGCCGCCGGCGAGGAGCCCGCCGAGCCGGCCCTCAGCGACACCCAGCTGCTGCCGGGCGCGCCGGCCCGCGAGTCGCCGCTCGGGGACCGCGCCGCCGCCCGGGTGGTCGCCGAGAGCGCCGGGGATGCGAGCTGGGCCGACTACGAGCTGCCGCGGCTGTCGCTGCTGCGCAGCGGGCGGGCGGCGGTGGGCAACAAGAAGGCGCTCGACCACATGACGAGGGCGCTGGAGCGCACGCTGGAGCAGTTCGGCGTGGACGCCCGGGTGGAGCGGGTGTCCCGGGGTCCGACGGTCACCCGCTTCGAGGTCGAGCTCAATCTTGGCGTCAAGGTCAGCGCGGTGACGAAGCTGGAGCCCGACATCGCCTACGCCCTGGCCACGGCAGAGATACGCATCGTCGCCCCGATCCCCGGCAAATCGGCCATCGGCATCGAGGTGCCCAACCGCGACCGGGATCTCATCACCCTCGGCGACGTCCTGCGCTCGCCGGAGGCCTCGGTCCATCACCATCCCCTGGCCGCGGGCATCGGCAAGGACATCGCCGGCAACCCGGTGCTGCTCAACCTCGCCGCCATGCCCCACCTGCTCATCGCCGGCGCCACCGGGTCGGGCAAGTCCGTCACCCTGAACGGCATCGTCACCAGCATCCTGATGCGGGCCACCCCGGCGCAGGTGCGGATGATCCTGGTGGACCCCAAGCGCGTGGAGCTGAACCACTACGACGGCGTGCCGCACCTGTTGACGCCGGTGGTGACCGACCCCAAGCGGGCGACCGAGGCGCTGGAGTGGACGGTCAAGGAGATGGAGCGCCGCTACGAGGAGCTGGCCGGCCGCGGCTACCGCAACATCGACGCCTACAACCTGGCAGTCCAGGACGGCACGGTCAGGGCCCACAGCGTGCTCAGCGGCAGAGAGGCTGAGGACGCGACCGCGCTTCCGTTCGTGCTGTTCGTCATCGACGAGCTGGCCGACCTCATGATGATCGCTCCGCGCGACGTGGAGAGCCACATCGTGCGCATCGCCCAGATGGCCAGAGCGGTCGGCATCCATCTCATCGTCGCGACCCAGCGGCCCAGCGTCGACGTCGTCACCGGCCTGATCAAGGCCAACATCCCCTCCCGCATCGCGCTGGCCATGGCCACGCAGGCCGACAGCCGCACCATCCTCGACCAGAAGGGGGCCGAGAAGCTCGTCGGCCACGGCGACATGCTGCTGCTGCCCGCCAACGCCTCCAAGCCCCACCGCATCCAGGGCTGCTTCGTCGACGAGCGCGAGATCGAGCAGGTCGTCGCCTTCTGCCAGCGCCAGCGCTCCGCCGAGTACGCCGCCGGCGTCGTGCGCGAGGGGGACGACGCCGCGCTGGCCGACCTGACCGGCGACGAGGCCGGCGACGAGGAGCTCGTGCGGGCGGCGATGGAACTCGTCGTGCGCTCGGGGCTGGGGTCGACGTCGATGCTGCAGCGCAAGCTCAAGGTCGGCTTCGCCCGCGCCGGCCGACTCATGGACGAGCTCGAGCAGCTGGGCGTCGTCGGACCCTCCGAGGGGCCCAAGGCCCGCCAGGTGCTCATGACCGTCGACGAGCTCGAGCAGCGCGTCGGCCACGGGCGCTGACGACGGCCAGTCGCTGTGGCGCACGCGCCGCGGTGAACCGCTCAGCGCTACCGACTGAGAGGTCCAGCGTCCGCGCGCGGCGGCCAAGGTGCGGCGGCCTCAGGGTGGCCCCGGTGCGGATTGGGGGCGATCCCCGATGCCCGGCAGGGCAGCGGGGGAGCACGATCGCGGTGACCGTCGCAGGACACGACCAGGAAGCGACCAGCGATGCCCACCGCCGCCCGTCCCGCCCGCGCCGACATCGCCGCCCTCACCCCCGCCGACCGCAACCGCTACGCCGACCTGTTGCGGGTGGCCGCCATCGTGGTCGTGGTGCTGGGCCACTGGCTGCTGGCGGTGGTCACCGTCCGCGACGGTCGGCTGGAAGGCGCCAACCTGTTGGCGCTGGTGCCGGCCACCCAGTGGCTGACCTGGGTGTTCCAGGTCATGCCGGTGTTCTTCTTCGTCGGCGGCTACGCCAACGCGGCGGCCTGGACCAGGGCCCGCCGGCCCGGCGACGGCTACGCCGACTGGGTCCGGGCCCGCGCGGCCCGCCTGTTGCGCCCCACCGTGCCGGTGCTGGCCCTGTGGGTGCCCCTGACCGCCGCGCTGGCCGTTGTCGGGGTGCCCGCCGGCACGTTGCGCCTGGGCACCCAGCTGGTGGTGGTACCGATGTGGTTCCTGGCCGTCTACATCGTCGTGGTCGCCCTCGTGCCGGTGACCTGGGCGGCGCATAGTCGCTTCGGGCTCACGGCGCTGGCGGCGCTGGGCACGGCCGCTGTCGCGGCCGACGTGGCGCACCTGGCCGGCGTGCCCATGGTGGGCTGGACGAACCTGCTGTGGGTCTGGGCTGGCGTCCACCAGCTGGGCTACCTGTGGTTCGACGGTCGCCTGACCCGCCGCGCGTGCACCGCCTGGTGGCTGGGCCCGGTCGGCTTCGGGCTGCTGGCGGCGCTGGTCGTGTGGGCTGGCTACCCGGTGAGCATGGTGGGCGTCGACGGCGCGGTCCGTTCGAACAACAGTCCTCCGTCGGTGGCGCTGCTGGCCCTGGGCATCGGGCAGGTAGGGCTCATCCTTGTGGCCCGCGACCGCGTCGAACGCTGGCTGCAGCGCCCGGCGGTGTGGGCTCGGGTCGTGGGCGCCGGTGCCGTCACCATGACGCTGTACCTGTGGCACCTGACCGCGATGGTGGCGGTGGCAGCCGCGCTGTACGCCACCGGGCTGTGGCCGTCGACCAACGCTGTGGACGCCCGGTGGTGGGCGCTGCGTCCTGTCTGGTTCGCGCTGCTGGGTCTGGCGATGGTCGCGCTGGTCCGGGTCTTCGGCCGCTTCGAGCGCGCCGCCCCGCCCCGCCCGGCGCCCGCCGGCCGGGGCAGGATCGCGGCCACGGTCGGCGGCGTGGCCGCCTGTGGCGCCGGCTTGGGGCTGCTGATCCTGGGCGGCCTGCACACCCCGGGTTGGCCGGGCGGCGTGCCGGCCGCCCCGCTGGGGCTGGTGCTGGCCGGGCTGGCGCTGCTGGGGGTGTTGCCCGCAGACGGTCTCAGCGGCCGGCGGCCAACGCTGCCGCAGCCACGGTGATGGCGAAGGGCTCAGCCACGACCAGGCGCTGCCCGCGCGTGGCGCGCGCGACCTCCTGCAGCTGGCCGGACGCCAGTCGGTAGACCACCACCTCAAGGGCTGCCGGGTCGACGATCCAGTAGTGCCCCAGCCCGGGGCCTACTGGCGGCGCTCGGACACGACGTCGCGCTCGACCGACTCGGGCGACAGGACCTCGACCGCCAGCAACGGCGGGGAGCTCAACCGCGGCCGGGCGGCCTGCTCACGGCGCCTGCCCTACAGTGATGGCGCCCTCGGTTGGAGGGGGCGGGCAGCGACCGGGAGAGTGCGATGATCCGCAACCAGATCCACGGCAACGCCAGTCAGATGATCGTCTGCGAGATCGATCCGGGGCAGACGGTGTACTGCGAGGCCGGCAAGTTCCTGTGGAAGACCTCGAACGTCACCGTCGAGACCCGTTTCACCACGCCGGCGCGCGAAGCCGAGAACCAGGGCAGGAGCCTGTGGAACAAGGCCCTGTCCACGGCGATCGACGTGGGCAAGCGGGCGCTGGCCGGCGAGTCCGCGGCCTTTCAGTACTTCGCGCCCCAGGGCGGCTACGGGATCGTCGCGTTCGCCGGCATGCTGCCCGGCGAGGTCCGCGAGCTGCGGCTGGACGGCACCCGCAGCTGGATCGCCGAGAAGGACGCCTTCGTGGCCGCCGAGGGCACCGTCGGCTTCGACATCGTCTTCTCCGGCTGGACCGCCGGCCGGCGCGGCGGCGAGGGCTTCATCCTGGAGAGGTTCTCCGGCACCGGGTCGTTGTTCGTCGCCGGCGCCGGCAACTTCATCGAACTCAACCCCGCCCAGTACGGCGGCACGATCCAGGTGGACACCGGCTGCGTGGTCGCCTTCGAGGACGGCATCACCTACGGCGTCGAGCGGGTCGGGCGGTTGGACGCCGCCGGGCTGAAGAACGCCGTGTTCGGCGGCGAGGGGTTCTCGTTGGCCAGCTTGTCGGGCGACGGCAAGGTGATCTTGCAGTCGGTGTCGACGGTGGCGCTGGCCCGGGCGCTGCAACACGCCGCCGGCGAGGCCTCCACCGAGGGCACGGCGGGATCGCTGCGCGGCTTCCTGGGCGGCGGCACCGACTGAGCCTGCCGTCGCGTCGCCCTCGCACCACGCCCGCGCCCAAAGCTCGGCGGGCCGCTTGCCAGCCCACCCCGGCTGGCCCGCGCAAGGCCGGACGCCACCACCCGGCCTCAGCCGGAGGCCGCGGTGCCGATGGCGCGGCGGGTCAGCAACCAGGCGGCGGCCATCGCCAAGCCCATCCCCAGCGCGAGACCGGCGACCGCAAGCGCCCAGTCGGGCGGCTGCTCCGAGGTCGTGGCTGCTCCGATGATGGGGGCCTGGCCGTTGAGGCCGACCGAGGCGAAGTACACGTCCTCGGCGTCGTTGTCAGCGTCGCCGTTACGGGTGTCCTGCCAGGCGACGAACACGGCGTCCTCGGTGGATGCCACCCCGAGGTTGGTGTGGCTGTGAACGTTGTTGGACCACACCCCGATGCGCCGGTCGATGATCCGGTCGGTCACCCGCACGTCGGGGTGGTGGAAGGTCCGGCCGTTGTCGTCGGACCAGGTGTAGTAGACGTCCTGCAGCCCGCCGGCGTTGAACTCGTTGTGGTCGAGGCCTTCGGGCACGGGGCTGTTGCGGAAGTCCAGCCAGGCGATGTCGACCCGACCGTCAGGGGCGACCGCGATGCCGGGGTCGTAGCGTTTGATCCCGCCGGTGGAGTCCAGCTGCTCGTTGACGATGACCGGGTCGTTCCAGGTGTCGCCGGCGTCGGTGGACGCGCGCAGGAAGACCTGCCAGTCGACGCCGACGCCGCGCTCGTCGGTGTCGGGGTTGCCGTACCAGGTGACGTAGAGGGCGTCAGAGTTGGGGTCGGCAACCAGCAGCCATTTGCGGTTGGCGCCGACGCCCGGGTCGATCTCGCGGACCTCGCTCCAGGCCCTGCCGTGGTCGGTGGACCGCCGATAGATCAGGGGGCGGGGATGAGGCGGCTCGCGCTCGCCGACCTCGGGCAGCCCGAAGGTGGCGGCCCCGAGCACCGCGTGCAGCGTGCCGTCGCGACCCACGGCCAGCCGTGGCTGGGTGCCGCCACGGCTGTCGCTGATGTCGACGGGTTCGTCGAAGGTCCGTCCGCCGTCAGCCGAGACAGCGACCAGGCTGAGCGGCTTCACCCCGCCCCAGCCCGGCTGGTACCAGCTGACGTAGACGCGAGATGGGTCGCTGGGGTCGACGGCGACCATCGGCCGGTCGTTGTGGCCTTCCTGGGGAAGGTCGCCGGCGCTCTGCGCCGCCTCCATGGGGCCTTCGTACACCACCGTCGTCTCAAAGCTGCGACCACCGTCGGGGGAGCGCGCCAGGAACACGTGACGGGGGATGGCCGGGGGTGGATGCGGGTT
Source organism: Egibacteraceae bacterium (assembly GCA_035550935.1). Classification (GTDB taxonomy): domain Bacteria; phylum Actinomycetota; class Nitriliruptoria; order Euzebyales; family Egibacteraceae; genus DASZOD01. Next base: position 6,195 of record DASZOD010000289.1, read on the forward strand.
CGACCACTTGGGATCGCTGGCACGGAACGCGAGGTAGAGCACGCCGTTGGCATCGAAGGCGAGGGTGGCGTACGGGCCGTTGATCACGATCCGCGAGCACTCGGTGAACGGCTCGAGCGTGGCGTCGCCGCCCGGCGACCAGGTGCGTCCGGCATCAGATGAGATGTGGACGTCGCAGCGGTGATCGCCGCGGATGTCGGCTTCGACGATGACGAGCTCGCCGTTGCTCGGGTTGACGGCGATCTGCGGCGACGAATGCGCCCGCACCGGCATGGGGTTGTCGGTGACCTGGACCGCGTCGGTGACGACCGGGGTGAGCTGCGCCGCCGCCCGGTCCGCTGGGCTGCCCACCAGCAGCAGCACGCCCAGCATGCCCGCAGCAACGCCCGCGACCAGCCGACGGCGGTCTGCACGCGTACTGGTCATCTCTGTCCTCCCCCGGTAGCGATCTTGCTCCTGTTCGCGCCACTCCGGCGCCCCTTGCCTGCCGCCGCCCGCACAGGCTCGGGCACCGAGCGGGCGCGTCCGAGATCGCGCACGAGCAGCCCGCAGGCGCCAGCGAACATCGCCACCCCCGTGGCGGCCGCCAGCGCCGTCAGCAGAGCCCAGGCGCTGCCCTGGTCGTGGGCGGCGATGGCTGCCGTCGGGACGCCGCCGGCACGGCTGCCGATGGTGAACACCGTCCGTGCCGGCGTACCGGGAGCGGGCCCACGAGCCCCGTCGCCGTCGACGACCGTCTGGACGGCCACGACCACATGATGGCCCGCCACCGCTGCGGTCGGAACGGTGATCGTGGTGATGAACGTCCCGCCTTCGTCGGGCTCGACGACCGCCAGGACGGGCCCGTCGGTGGCTCCCCAGCGAAGCTGCGCCGGGCCCACCGAGGAGAACCGGTCGTCCTCGGGCGCAGCGAACCAGGTACCGGTCACGCGGACGCTGGCGCCTGCGGGTCCGCTGGCCGGCTCCAGCTTCAGCGACGCCAGCGACGTGGCGCGCGCCACGGGAGCGACCGCGACCAGCAGCGCCGCCGCAGCAACGCCGATGCGCAACCCGCCCATGCTCGCCTTTCTGCCTGCGCGGCGGGATGGTAGCCGACCCGTCCCGGCGACCGGTAGGTGCTCGCCGCATACTGCGAGCGGCGCGGGGCGGTCCTTCGCAAGCCGCGCCCGGGGCGGGCCGGGTACCGTGGCGCCCATGGCGCCGACCCGCCCGTCCCTGTGTCTGCTGGCGCTGGTGCTGCCGCTGTGGTTGGCCGCCGCGGGCTGCGTCGCCAGGGGCGCGGGGAAAGAAGGCGCCCCGGCCCTCGGGCAATCCGCGGGTCCCGCCGCCCCACTGGAGTCAGGCGGGCCCGACGCGCCGGCGCCGCCCTCCACGACCGGACCCGCACCATCTGCGCAGGCTCCGACCGCGGCCTTGCCTGAGCCGGCGGCCCCGCGCCCGCCGTGGCTGGGAACCCGGGTCCTGCCCCGTCGCTCCGACGGCTTCGGGCAGGTCCTGCCGACGCCCGCGGAGCTGCGCGACCGCCGGCTGCGCTCCGTCGACCTGCTGCCCCCGCCGGGCGGCAACGCGTTCGCTGCCACCGTTCAGGCGGTACCCGACGAGGTCGCGGCGCGCTCGACCTGGTCGCCGGCCTGCCCGGTCCCGCTGGAGAGTCTGCGCTACCTCACCGTGACGTTCTGGGGCTTCGACCAGCGACCGCACACCGGCGAGCTGCTGGTGCACGCGTCGGTCGCGCAGGACGTCGTGGTCGTGTTCCGCCGGCTGCACGAGGCGCGCTTCCCCATCGAGGAGATGCGCGTGGTCGCCGCGGCCGAGCTCGACGCGCCGCCCACCGGCGACGGCAACAACACCACATCGTTCGTGTGCCGGCCCACCGTGGGCGGCTCGTCGTGGTCCCAGCACGCCTACGGCCTGGCCGTGGACGTCAACCCCTTCCACAACCCCTATGTCAAAGGCGACCTCGTGGTCCCCGAGCTGGCCTCGGTCTACGCCGACCGCGGCTGGCGACGGCCGGGGATGATCCTGTCCGACGGCGACGTGACCTCGGCCTTCGCCGCCGTCGGCTGGGGCTGGGGCGGCGCCTGGCGCAGCACCAGCGACTGGATGCACTTCTCCCGCAACGGCCGCTGAGCACACGGCTGCGGCGGCTGCACCGGTGCCGCCCGGTCGCAACGCGCCGCTCAGCGTGTGGCCAGCTGGGCCGACCCCCTGGGGAGCAACTCGCCTGTGTGCAGCAGCTCGCTGATCACCTCTGGGTCCACCGGGCGGGCGAACAGGTATCCCTGCCCGAACTCGCAGGCGATCCGCCGCAGCTGGGTTGCCTGCGCGGGTTCTTCGATGCCTTCCGCCACCGTTCGCAGGCCGACGTGGCGGCCCAGCTGGACGATCGCGTGGACGAGGGCAAGGTCGTCGGGACCGTGGCGGAGCCGGTCCACGAACGACTTGGCGATCTTGATGACGTCCACCGGCAGGCGGTGCAGGTAGTTCAGCGACGAGTAGCCGGTGCCGAAGTCGTCGATGGCCACGCGCACACCGATCTGGCGCACCCGGTCCAGCCCGCGGCGCGCGTTGTCCAGGTCGTCGACGAGGACGCTCTCGGTGATCTCCAGCACGAGGTCGTCTGGGGCCAGTCCGCTCTCGTCCAGGGCGGCTTCCACGTCGGCGACGAGACCGCCGGCTTCGAGCTGGCGCCCGGAGATGTTGACGTGGATCAGCAGCGGCAGCCGGTCCGGGCGTTGCTCGCGCCACTGCCGTGCCTGCAGGCACGCTTGCCGCAGCACCCACCGGCCGATGGACACGACCAGGTCGCTCTGCTCGGCGATGGGGATGAACTCGCTGGGTGCCACCTGCCCCAGGCTGGGGTGCTGCCAGCGCACCAGCGCCTCGACGCCGTGCATCCGGCCGGTCTGCAGCTCCACGGTCGGCTGATAGACGAGGCGCAGCTCACCGCGTTCCAAGGCGTGCCGCAGGTCCGTCTTCAGTCGCAGCTGGCGCAGCAGCTCCTCGTGCATGGTCGACTGGAAGCGCGCGTAGCGTCCCTTGCCGCTCTGCTTGGCCTGGTACATGGCGGCGTCGGCGTTGCGCAGCAGCTCCGCTGCCGCCTGGCCGGCGTCCGTGCTGACGGCCGCTCCGATGGAGGCGGTGACGAAGGCTTCGGTTCCGTCCAGCGGGAACGGTGCGCTGAGGGCCTCCAGCAAACGTTGCGCCAGCCGCCCCACCTCCTCGAGAGCGCCGTCTTCGACGAGCACGGCGAACTCGTCGCCGCCCAGGCGCGCCACGGTGTCGGCGGTGCGGACGCTGTCGCGCAGGCGGCCGGCGACGGCGATGAGCAGCTCGTCGCCGGCACCATGCCCGGACGTGTCGTTGATCTGCTTGAAGTCGTCCAGGTCCAGGAACAGCACTGCGACCGGGTTGCCGGATCGGCTGGCGCGGGCCAGAGCGTGTTGGACCCGATCGGTGAACAGGGTGCGGTTGGCGAGGTCGGTCAGCGGGTCGTGCAGGGCCTGGTGGGCCAGCTGCTGCTCGAGGCGCTTGCGCTCGGTGACGTCGCGGATGCTCAGCACCAGGCCGCCCACCCTGGTGTCGTGGAACAGGTTCTCGACGCTGGCCTCGGCATGCACCCAGGAGCCGTCGCGGTGGCGGATCCGGCACTCCAGGTTGGTCGCGAACCCTTGCCGGGCGCTGGCCTTGTTGAGCACGTTGCGGACCTCGGGGGTGTCGTCGCCGTGCACGAGCGCCAGCAGCGACGTGCCGACCAGTTCGCCGGCCTGGTAGCCGAGCACGCGCTCGACCAGGTCGCTGTGGTAGCGGATCGTCAGATCGCGGTCGACGATCGCCACCATCCCCCCGGAGTGCTCGACAAGCCGCCGGAAGCGGGCGGATATCCGGTCCACCAGCTCGTAGCACACCACGACCGTGTAGGAGGTCCCGGCGGTGATGGCCCAGGCGGTGAACCGCTGGCCCGGCGGCACGCCGGCCAGCGCCAGCCCGTGGGCGGCGGCGGCCAGCGTCACCTGCCCAAGCGCCCCCCGGAGGCTGAAGAAGAAGGCCGCGTACTGGGCCACCCACACGAAGAACATCGCGTACAGGACCGACAGCGACGTGCCTCCGGACAGGGCGATGCCGACGGCCACGAGCACCGACCCCAGGCCGGTCATGACGTGTGCCAGCCGCAGCGAGAAGCGCGCGCCCAAGACGAGGACCGTCACGGCCGAGCCGGTCGCCACCGCGGCGAGGGCGAGGATCCCCGCCTTGTTCAGCGTCGCCGGCTGTTCGGGCACGAGCGAGACCGCGGCCAGCGCCGCGCCGGTGCCGTACATCAGCGCCGACGCCCGCGACCGCGCTCGCCAGCCGCCGACGTTCCAGTCGGTCATCCAGTCGCCTCCACCATGCTGTCTTCAGGGGTATCGACGCCGGCGCAGCACGGTTGAGGCGGGGTGGCAACCTGTGGACGGCGCGACTGGGCACCGCGCCGGACGGGACCTGCGGCCCGCTCCTATACTGACCCGGTGGCGTCCACCAGCCCGTCGTGGGGATGGGGCAGGCGCGCCACGCCCCCGCGGCACGCCCGAGTGACCGCGGGCCAGCGCCACGCCGCGCTCACGGGAAGAAGCAGCGCTCATGGCCACCGGGATCGGCGACACCCTCCGCTCGGCGCGGCGCCAGCATGGCGTGAGCCTGGCGGACGCGGCCGCGGAGACGCGGGTGCGCGAGTCGTACCTGGCGGCGTTGGAGGAGGAGGAGTTCGAGGCGCTCGGCGGCGACGTCTACGTCAAGGGCTTCCTGCGCAGCTACGCGCGCTACCTGGGTCTGGATCCCGAGCCGCTGGTGGTGGCCTACCGCCGCGACTTCGAGCGCGAACACGAGCCGGCGCCGCTGGTGACGACGCCGGTCGCGCCGATGTCCGGCCCGCGCCAGCCCGGGGTCGCCATCGTCGCCGGCCTGGCAATGGTCGTCGTGGTCGTGCTCGCCGCGATCGGTCTGGCCACCGGCGAGCAGGAAGGCCAGCTGCAGCCCGCCGCCCCGCCGCCGGTGCCACAAGAAGCCGAGCTGGAGCAGCCGCCGGCGTCCGAGCTGCCGACCGAGGAGCCGCCCGTCGAGGAGACGACCGCCGAGGAGCAGCCCACGATCCTTGGCGACGAGGTCGAGGTCGTCCTCACCGTCAGCGGCGGACAGTCGTGGCTGCGGGTCGTCGTCGACGGGGTCACGCAGCTCGAGGGGCTGCAGTCCAGCGGCACGACCCGGACGTTCACCGGCGACGAGGAGATCAGCCTGCGTATCGGCAACGCCGGGGCGGTGCGCCTGGAGGTCAACGGCGAGGATCAGGGGCGTCTGGGCGACCGCGGCCAGGTGGTCGAGCGCACGTACACGGTCGAGGAACCAGCTTGAGTAGCCCCGCCGCTGGCAAGGCGTCGGCGCAGCCGGCGGCGGGTGGACAGCGCAGGGTGGCGCTGGTCACGCTGGGCTGCGGGCGCGACGAGGTGGACAGCGACCAGGTCGGCGCAGCGCTGCAGGCCGCGGGCTTCCAGCTCGTCGACGAGAGCGCGCGCCGACTGCGTGCCCGTCAACATCTGCACGTTCGTCGCTGCCGCCCGCCAGGAGTCCAATCGACACGATCCTGGCTGTCTGCGACCTTGAGGCCCTCAGCGCTGCGGGCAGTCCGAAGATCCTCGTCATCGGCTGCATGGCGCACGTGCGCGCCGCGGCCCGCAGCGCACCGGTCGGTCATATGGTGACGGCGCGCATCATCGGTGCCGACGGCGTCGACCTCGTCGGCGAACCGCCGGGGGCGCGGGCGGCCTCCGGCCAGCCCGGGTGCTGAGGGGCGCCCGGCGGCCCTCTCCCGACCGGGGCCGGCCAGCCGACCTCGCGCCCCCGCGAGCGTCTGCGTGGTCGCTGCTGGCCAACGGGCTGACGCTGCTGCGGGTCGCGCTCGTTCCGGTCATCGGGTGGCTGCTGGTGTCGGGAGGCCGCGCGGCGCGCTGGTGGGCGTTCGCCATCTTCGGCTTCGCGGCCCTGACCGACTCGGTGGACGGCTGGGTGGCCCGCCGTCTGCAGGGGGTAACCCGCTGGGGGCAGCTGGCGGACCCGCTGGCGGACAAGGCGCTGATCATCGGCAGCCTCGGCGTGCTGGCCTGGCGTCACGAGCTGCCGTGGCTGGCGGTGGCGATCATCGCGCTGCGCGAGGCGGCGGTGTCGCTGCAGCGCGTCGCGCTGGTGCGCCGCGGGCTGGTCATGCCGGCCAGTGTCTACGGCAAGGCCAAGACCCTCAGCCAGGTGCTGGCCGTGACCCTGTACCTGCTGCCGGCGACCCCCCAGGTGCTGCGCGACGTCGCCCTGTGGACGGCCGTGGTGGTCACCGTGGCCTCCGGCCTGGAGTACGCCCGGCGCGGCAGGAGCCTGCAGCGTGGCTGACGGTCCCCGACGGGTCGGCTGGCGCGCCCAGGTGATCGCGGTGGGCAGCGAGCTGCTGTCGGGTGACAGCGTCGACACCAACTCCGCGTGGATCTCGATGCGGCTGGCCGAGATGGGTGTCGACGTGCTGCGCCACACGAGCGTCGGCGACGACGTCGACCGCATCGCCGACGCCGTGGCCGAGGCCTGCGCCCGCGTCGACGCCGTGGTCGTCACCGGGGGGCTGGGGCCCACCCAGGACGACCTGACCCGTCTGGCGGTGGCCCGGGTGGCGGGCGTGGGCCTGGAACGCCGCCAGGACCTGGCGCGCCACGTCAGCGAGTACTTCGCACGCCGCGGCCGGCTCATGCCCGAGCGCAACCTGGTCCAGGCGGACCTGCCCGCGGGCGCCCGGCCGCTGCAGCCGGCCGGCACCGCCGCGGGGTTCGTCCTGGACGTCGGCGCCGCGGTCGTCTACTGCCTGCCGGGCGTGCCCAGCGAGATGCGCGCGATGGTCGAGCGTGACCTGCTGCCCGACCTGGCCCGGCGTGCCGGAGTGGGCACGACCGTCAGCCGGGTGGTGCGCACGGCCGGGATGGCGGAGTCGGCAGTCGCCGACGCCTGCGCCGCGGTGGTCGAGCGCCTCCGCCCGGCCGGCAACCCCACGGTGGGCTTCCTGGCGGCCGGCGGGGAGACCAGGGTGCGGCTGACCGCCAGGGCCGAGTCCCGCCCCGCCGCGCTGGCGCTGCTCGACCCGGTCCTCGCCGAGCTCGTCGAGCTGCTGGGGCCGGGGGTGGTCGGCGTGGACGACGAGGGCGTCGAGCACGCCGTCGCCCGGCAGCTGCGCCGGCTGGGCTGGAGCCTGGCCGTGGCCGAGTCGGTCACCGGCGGGGGCGTCGGCGCCCGTCTGGTCACCGTGGCGGGCGCCAGCGACTGGTTCCGCGGCGGGCTGATCTGCTACGTCGACGAGGCCAAGGTCAGCCTTGGTGGCGTCGACCCGCAGGTGCTGGCGGCACACGGTCCGGTCAGCGAGGCCACCGCCGCGGCGCTGGCCGCCGGTGCCCGCCAGCGGCTGGGGGCCGACGTCGGTCTGGCGGGCGTGGGCGTCGCCGGCCCGACCGGTCAGGGCGGCCGCGAGGTCGGCACCGTCGCCCTGGCAGCGGTCCTGCCCGGCGCCCGCCCGCGCACCCGGGAGCTGGGGCTGCCCGGCCGTGAGCGCAGCGAGGTGCAGGCGTTCGCCGCCAGCGCCGCCCTGGACTTCCTGCGCCGGCGCCTGGCCAAGACCGCCGGGTAGGCCACGGCCCAGCTGGGGGGTAACCCCACTTCGGCTGCGTCAGCGGTCGTAGGCGTGGCGGAAGGTGATGCTGATGCGCGGGCCGGCGCCGCGCGCCTTCGGCACCGCGTGGTCCCAGGTGCGCTGGCACGACCCGCCCATCACCAGAAGGTCGCCGCGCCCGAGCGCGTAGCCGACGCTGGTGCCGCCGCCCTTGGGTCGCAGGCGGAAGCGCCGGGGGTGACCGACCGAGACGATCGCGATCACGGCCTCGGGCAGCTCGCGGGCCACCCGGTCGCCGTGCCAGGCGACGCTGTCGGCACCGTCCCGGTACAGGTTGCAGCCCACCGAGGTGAACGCCACGCCGTAGCGGCCTGACAGCGCCCGCGCCATGTCAGCGAGCACCGGCAGCGGCGGGGCGTTCTCCTCCAGGCGCCAGCGGGCAGTCAACCGCGGCTCGGCGACCTTGCGCCCGTACAGGTGCACCACCCTGGACTCCCAGGGGGCGACCTGCAGCAGCCGGGCGAACAGCCGGTCGCCGCCGTGCAGCCAGCCCGCCTGGTGGTCGACCCACGCGCCGTCGGCGAGCTCGCGCCGCTGCAGCCCGGCGAAGGTCGCGTCGAAGGCGACCTCGCCGCTGTCGAGCAGCGACGGCTGCCAGCGCAGCCCAACGTCGGCCATAGCCGCGACTGTAGGGCGTGCCCGCGCGGTGCGCCGCAAGCAAGTGGCCTCCAGCCGGCCGACCTGCGTGCGATCATCGCCCCCGCGCAGCATGCGCCGCCGCCCGACCTTTCCTCCTTCCAGGAACCCCGCCAATGTCCCAGCGCCGACCCGCAACCACCATCGACGACGTGTTGAGCCAGTTCGGGCAGCTCTCGGGCAGCGTCCGCACCCGGTTCCACGCCGAGGCGGCCGCGTCGGGGTCGAGGTAGCCCTCTCGCCTAGCCACCGGGCCAGCTTCTTGCGACCGTGCCGGCGGCCCGCAGCAGCTCCTGGCCGGCCGCGACCTTGCGGATCATGAAGTGGCCGAGGAACTCGCCCAGGCCGTCGACGATCTTGTCGGGCCCGAACAGGTGGACGAACGCCTCCTCGTCACCGCTGTCGTAGGCGGCTTCGAAGCGCGGCGCTCGGCGTCGTCGAGGTCGAGGTGGCCGTAGCCGTTGAGCAGTGACGCAGCAGCTCGATGACGTCCGTGTCGTTGCGCATGGTGCGAGGCGCCAGGCGCTGCTCCTGCTCGGCCAGGAACGCGACGAGTACGTGAACCTTCTGCGCTGGCGCCTGGAGCAAGACCTGGGCTACCAACGCACGCACCCGTTGCTGATCCGCAACGAGCGAGGCGGTCCCCTCGATCACATGGTGTTCGCCACCGACAACCCCGCCGGGGATCGGATCATGAGCTACCTGTATGGTCAGGCGGCCAGTCAGTTCGAGGCCATGCGCGACGAGGCCCTTCAGCGCCGAAGCGGTCAGCCCCGACTGTTCCCTGTCGAGATCGCGGACCAACAGCTGTATCGCTACGAACCACCGTGGCAGCCGGACAGTTGAAACGCAGAAGCCAGTACCGCCACCTCCTCCCGCACGGAGTATCGGCAAGTACCCACGGACACCTGGTAGCGAGCTCGACAAGATCAAGAAGTTCTTCGAACGGCTGCTCCGCCTGGAGGGCGAGTGAGGACGGTGTGAGCGAGGATCCCAGCCGGAACGATGTACACGACCCCGACTCCGTGTTCGACAGGTGGCCCTGTGGCCGCTGCGCCTGATCTTCCTGTGCAGCGATGGGCTGACCCTGTGGGCACCGGCGCGGACTAGAAGGCACGCGACCGCGTGCTCACCGTCGACGGGGACCTGGTTCTGTGCGCTGACGGCCAGGCCCTGCGCGAATTCATCGCTCACGACGCGGCGAGTCTCTTGTCGGCCCTGCCCGGCTACGCCCAACTCCGCGCGTGGGCGCGCGCCCCCACCCCACCCGTCGAGCCAGAGCTCACCTTCGACTATAGAGCCGTCGCCGCCGTCTTGGAGTGGCCGGTGGAACGCTGGGACCGGGACGCCGCCGGCGACCTGCTGGACGCGATGAACATGCCGTACGACGTGGCCGCCTCGCTTGACGAGCATGAGCTTCTACGACAGATGGACGCCGGGGCCTACGGGGCACTGGTAGGCGGGCTCACCTTCGTCGAGGAGGAGCAACTCCCTGCCGTCATGCGCACGCCTGGACGAGCTTCGTCGGCTGCTCGGCGCCGCGGTCGACCGCATCGAACGACGGATCCGCCTGATCCCGCCGTCTCAGCCGCGGGCTGACCAGCGTTCCGGCGACATGCGCAGTGTCGCGAAAGCTCCTCGGGACGATCGTGTGGCCGGAGAGGCGATGATCATCGAGAGTTGAGCTCGCAGGTGCCTGTACCGCCCGCCTCCTCCCGAACGGAGCACCTCCCAGCAGGGAGATGGCGCGGCCGTATGCTTCGCCCGCACCTGTGTTGAGGCGTAACCTGCGTCCGGCGGCCGAGGCCTTACCAGCCCCAATGCCTTGTGCCAGCCGTCCGGTGAAGGACCGGGGACCGGCCGCGGGGCGATGAGCGGCGTCAGGGGAGGGGCCGTGACGACAGCTGGGGGGCCAGAGCAATGAGCTTCAAGAGGTCGGTCTTCGCAGCCCTGGTGGTGATGCTGTCGACCGCGCTGAGCCTGGCGCTCGTGAACGTCAGCGCCGCTGCGGGAGGCAAGCATGAGGTTTGGGCCATCGACCAGTCCGACACCAGGCCCGACGGCGGGGGGACGCTGTACGTCTACCGCGGCTCGGACCTGTCGGGGAAGGCGGCCAGCAAGGCTGAGCCGGAGGTCATTGACCTCGGGGGCGCGGCCCGGGATCTGTGTCTGGCCACCACCGGCAGCGCCCCCCGACGGCCGCACATGCTGCTGTTCAACGCGTCCTCCACGCACGCGGTCATCTCGTTCGTCGCGACCGGGCACGTGCTGTTCATCGACGCCGCAACCCGGGCGCCCGTGGGCTGCATCGATGTCGGCGCCCAGGCGCACGCCGCGTTCCCGTCCCCCGACGAGACCTACGTCATCGTGGCCAACCAGAACGGCAAGCTCCTCCAGCGGATCACCACCGACTACGCCACCGACACCTTCGTGCTCGACGTTCTGGCCACGCTGGACCTTGCCGGCTGCACGACCCCCAACGCCTTCCCCTGCGAGGACTCGGTCCTGCGGCCGGACAACGCCCCGATCTGCCCGATCATCGACGCCACCAGCCGCCTCACCTTCGTGACCCTCAGGGGTGGTGGCGTGTTCGTGGTAGACAGCCGGGCCACCCCGATGGCCATCGTGGCGGAGTACGACCGTGCCACGGTGCACCCAAATGGTTGTGGCGGCGTGGAAGCGGCGGGCAAGATGTACATCAACTCCGGCGGGGGGACCCCGGCCAATCCTCTCGAGGCCGACCTCTACGCCTTCCCCATGGCCGGCTTCTCGCTGTCGCCCAACCCTCCCAACCAGCCTGCCCCGGCGCTGGTGTTCAGCCACGACGACCGTGGCTTCGTCGATTCGCACGGCGCAACCCTGACCGGTGGGCAGCGCTACCTGTGGGTAGCCGACAGGGCGGCCAACCGGATCGTCGTGGTCGACACGGCGACCGACCGTGTGGTGCGAGAGATCCCGCTGGCCGGGGAAGTGAGCCCGGACCCCGCTCCCGACCTGCTCGACGTGTCCCCGTCCGGCAATCGGGTCTACGTCTCGCTTCGAGGCCCCAACCCGCTCACCGCGAACGTCCTCGGCGTGGACAACGCCGTCGGCACCACTCCGGGTGTCGGTGTCGTGCGGGTGGAGCGAGGCGGCGACGACGGGACGCTTCAGGCGGTGGCCCGGGTCAGCAACGTCGTGGACGGCGTCGAGCGGGCAGACGTCCACGCCCTACGGGTACGCCCCCTGTAGCAGCGCGCCGCCCCCGCCCCTTCCGCGGGACAACAGGATCACAGGGCAGCGACCCGGTGGCCGTGACCTCTGCGGCGACACGGCGACTCGCACGATATGCGGCATGATCAAGACGACGGTGTACGGCGTCAAGGTCGTCCTCGGCTCCGTCTGCGTGCGCTCCACCTAATGACCCCGTCTGCGCCCGCCGCTACGAAGAATGTAGGGGGGATGAACGACGGAACTCAATGAACCCGGGCCCCATTGACCTTGGGGCTCTGGGAATCGTCAGCACTGACGCAGTGAACGTCGCTCCTGTCGGCGGTGCGACCGTCCTCGTATCGGTAGAGTGATGTTCATGGCTCGCCGCCCCGCTGTTCCGTCCGATCCGGCTGTGGTCGTCCTCAATCCAGATGACGACGTCACGCCAGAATCGTTCGTCGCGTGGCTTGATCGCCGTCAGGCGTGGGAGACGGTTGATCCCGGCGTGAGGGCCGCTGACACGCTCGCCGAGGCGCTGGTCGCCGGCGAGGTGTGACCCCGGTCGTCATCGACGCATCTGCCGGCGTCGAGCTGGTGGCCGACACGATCCGAGTGCGGGCGATGCGCGCCGAGGGAGACCCTCGCCCGGTCATAGCGCATGGTGGTGCGGCCGCCGGTGCCTGGGAAGATCGGCCCCTTGTCCTTCGACCTGTGCGCTGATGGCCGGATCGATGACCCGGGCGGTGTTGAGGCGCCCGAGGGGATAGTGATGATCTTGCCGCCCTTGCGGGACACCGTCAGGGGCCGATGACCGCGCGCGAGGCCGAACGCGTCGATGTCCGCGCCGAGCCTCCGAGACCCGCAGGCCGTTGGCCAACAGCGACCGCGTGCTCCGCCGCCGAACCAATCCTGGCAGTCACCAAACAAGGCGCCGGTCTCGTTGCGGTCCAAGCCGGTGGCGTTGGACTCGTAGTCGACGCGGGGCCGGGTGGACATGGGCCGCCGGCGAGCAGGCCATCAGACCCTCCTGCTCGGCGTAGCGGTCGAAGCCGGCCACCGTGCCGCGCGGGCCAGGGTGCCCGTGCCCTCCCTCGCCCTTCGTCTTCCAGCAGGCGGCGAGCCCACGGACTTGAAATGGCGCCGTGAGTGGAGGCGAGGCGCTGGCCGCGGGCGGAATGGGAGGAGGTCCGTCACCTCCTAGAACGAGAGGTGGTGGACACGCCGACCCCGACGCGCTCGACCGGGGGCGCAGCCCGGCATCTGGAAGGCGGGCAGCCGCACGATTTCGTGGTCGAACGGCTGACCCAGGGCCGCCCGCCAAGATCTGCGTCTTGCTGGGGCCTCCGGACATCAGCGAAGTCCCAAGGCGAGCAGGCACGGGCTAAGGCCCGAGGGTCGGGACCGGTGTATGCATCTGCGTCGCATGGGCGAGCCCATCGTCAGCGGTCAGAAGTTGCGCGCCGAGCCGCTCGGCCAAGGCGACGTAGGTTGCGTCGTAGGCGGAGAAGTTATTCCTCAAGTTGAGAATGCGGCTCAAAAGCTGCTGATGTCCGTGGCGGGTGAGCGGAAGGTCGAGGTAGTCCTCGACCGCCTCAGCCAAGCGTTCGTCTGAAAGAGCTCCCATGAGCAGGCCGCGGCGCAGCCCGGCCGTGACCTCGACGTCGCAGAGCGCCGGCACATGAAGGTCCGCATCGGGAGCGCGCACCGCCGGTTCCAACGAGGCACCCAGCTCGGTCCTCAGGAGGTACTCCACGAGGGCCGACGCGTCGGCGACGATGAGCGTCAGGACGGCTCCTGGGTCGCGCGCTCCTTACGGATGAGGTCGGCCGCGTGGGCGCCGAGCCTGACTGGCGACCTCTCAGCGATCCGTTCAAAGACCTCGATTGCGGGCGGCCTTGCCACCTCTCGCTCGAGGATGTCCTGGACGTAGTCGGTCAAGGTCTGTCCGCGGGCCCTCGCACGCCTGACGAGCTCGCGGTGGAGTCGCAGTGGCACGCTCCTCACCTGGATCATCTTGGACATGTGCACAGCATGTAGCATGCGCATCGCATGGTCAAGTCCGCTTGCAAGCCGGCCCGGAGACCCCCGGTTCGCGACCGATCAATCACGACCCTTCCCATCGGAGCCGTGACCGCGGTCGCTGCGGGTTGGTGAGCGGCGACATGGAGCTCGGCCTACTGGTGCGCGGCGGCCCGGTGCCCGCTTGCACGACCACTTCCGCGAGCTCATCGCCAGGCACGTGCTGGCGCCAGTCTTGCGCACTCCATGATCTGTCGGCGAACGGCTAGCCTCACGGGCTCATGAAGGTCCGTGAGCTGCTACGGCTGCTCCAAGCGGACGGAGGGCAACTCCAGCGGCAACGTGGTAGCCACCGCCAGTTCCGCCACCCCAGTAGGCCTGGTACCTGACCGTGGCAGGCAAGCCGGGCGCCGACGTGCCGTCTGGAACGCTCGCGAACATCCTGAAGCAGGCCGGCCTGAAGGGGTCGAACACGTGACCGGATATGCGGTCGTCGTTGAACGAGGCGAAACAGGCTTCGGCGCTTACGCGCCGGAGTTGCCAGGAGTCGGCGTCGTCGGGGACAGCATCGAGGAAGTTCAGGAGCTGATCCGCGAGGCGATTGCTCTGCACCTGGACAGCCTCCGCGCTCATGGCGAGCCGGTTCCCGTGCCCTCTGCCGTAGCCACGACAGTGGTCATTCCGCCAGCCGCCTAGACCTGCACCCAGGCGCCCGGCCCGTGATGAGCTGCCGGTACGGTCGGCGGTGGCGCGCGTAACGGTCCGCGAGTCTGCGGCTTCTATGCTGCAGCACAGCGGATGATTGCGATCGTCGACCCGACCGCGGAGGACCGATGGCAGCGCCGCCCGAGCGACCGGTGAGCGACGACTTCAGCCTCGCGCTCGGTCGCATGGTCGCGCGTCGGCTGCGCCGGGATCCAGCGGGAGTCCTTGCCGCCGCGCGGCGGAACCTTCTGACGATGCGCCGTGCTCATGACGACGGGTCCGCCGACCCGTGGCTGGACGCCTGGGAGCGCCTGCTCGACGGACCCGTCGAGGCAGTCGCGGAGGTGCTCGTCACCGACGACGAGCGCTGCCGACAGCTGCGCCAGAACACGCCGTTCGCCGGGGTGGTGCCCGAACGGGAGCGGCAGGAGCTGCTGCGACAGGTACGGAGACACCACCATGCGACGTGACCAGCTCGAGCACATCGTGCGGGCGGCGACCGCGCTTATCGGTGAGGACGAGATCGTGGTGATCGGCAGCCAGGCGATACTCGGTAGTCACCCCGAGTGGTTGCCGCACGTGGTGCTCCGGTCCGTCGAGGCGGACGTGTTCCCACCTGACGACCCCGAGGGCGCCAAGAGCGACGTCATCGACGGGGCCATCGGCGAGGGCTCGATGTTCCACCACACCTTCGGGGTCTACGCCCACGGTGTCTCCGAGCGGACCGCACGCCTGCCTGCGGGATGGCGCGACCGCCTGGTTCCCGTCAGCAACGAGAACACCCGAGGGGCGGTCGGGTGGTGCCTGGAGCCCCATGACCTGTGGGTCTCGAAGGCGCTCGCCGGGCGCCCCAACGACCTCGAGTTCTGCCGGGCGCTGCTGCGATCAGGCTTCGTGGACGCGTCCACGTTGCAGGAGCGCCTGGCGGCCGTAGACGCGTCGCACGCCGAGCTGGAGGCGGCCCGAAGCCTGGCGAGGGTGCAGCGCGGCGGGACAGACGGCCACCACACGCAAGTCCCGTCGTAGCGGCACTCCGACCGGAGGGCGATGAGGCAAGGCCCAGAAAGGTCAAGGCCGTGGACGCCGACGCGAAGACGCGCCTGTTCGTCGCCGTCGAGGTCCCCGCGAGGGTCCGCAGCGCTGTCGATGCGGCCACCGGGCCACTGCGCGCCGAGGCCGGTCAGGCCCGCTGGACCGACCCGGCCGGGTGGCATCTGACGCTGGCGTTCCTGGGCTGGGTCGAGGCGCAGCGCGTCGCCGACGTCGAGGCGGCCGTCGCCAGCGCGGTGCGGGGCGCGGAGCCGTTCGAGGTGGCGCTGAGCGGCGCGGCGGGCACGTTCGGCGGGGGAGTGCTGTGGGCGGGGATGGACGACAGCGCGGCGCTGGCGGCGCTGGCCGACGGGCTGCGGGCCGCGCTGACCGAGGCGGGCTTCGCGCAGGAGGAGCGCCCGTTCCACGCCCACCTCACGCTCGCCCGAGCGCCGCGCGGCGCCCGGATCCCGCGGGGGCTGGCCGAGCGCTACGTCGGCCCGACGTCGTCGTGGCGGGTCGACGAGGTGGTGCTCATGCGTTCCCGGCTGCGCCGGGGCGGCGCCCGCTACACGCCCGTTGCGGCCTGGCCGCTGGGCGCGCCCAGGTCGTGATCCCCAGGTCGTGATCCCGACGGCGCTGCCTCCGGGGTGATCGAACTGGCGTTCGATACACTGCCGCTCGTCCACAGCGGTTGCGGCCGCTTCCCGAGAACGGTCGCACCCCCCGCATAGGGTGTTCGCAGACGTTGCCGCCCAGCGAAAACAGGAGTCCCCGTGGAGCGCGAGAAGGCCCTGGACATGGCGCTCGATCTGCCCGAGCGCCAGTTCGGCAAGGGCGCGGTCATGCGCATGGGCGACCAGGCGCAGGTCAAGGTCCCCGCCATCCCCACCGGCGCGCTGTCGCTCGACCTCGCCCTCGGCATCGGCGGCCTGCCCCGCGGGCGGGTGGTGGAGCTCTACGGACCCGAATCGTCAGGGAAGTGCTGTTTGGGAGATACGTACGTCTGGACTGACCGCGGTCTCGAGACGGT
>DASZOD010000290.1:0-7468 GCA_035550935.1 Egibacteraceae bacterium
ACGCTGGCGACCACGATGACGTCTCTTCTAGTGAACAGAGAGCTCGTCGCCGAGGGCCTCAGGCGATCGATGTCCTCGTTGATCTGGGCGTCCTTCTCGATAACGGTGTCCGTGCGCGGGACGTAAGCCTCGGGCTGGTAGTAGTCGTAGTAGCTGACGAAGTACTCGACGGCGTTGTGCGGGAAGAACTCGCGGAACTCGTTGGCCAGCTGCGCCGCCAGCGTCTTGTTGGGCGCCATGACCAGCGTGGGCTTCTGCACCGCCTCGACGATCTTGCTGGCGGTGAAGGTCTTGCCCGACCCGGTGACGCCGAGCAGCACGATGTCGCGCTCGCCGCGGGCGACGGCCTCGGCCACGCCGGCGACGGCGCGGGGCTGGTCCCCGGCCGGCTGGTAGTCGCTGACGACCCGGAACGCGGGCATCGCGCCATGCTAGGCCGGCGGCTAGACCGGGCGCGCGGCGGAGCCGGTCAGCGGCGGCGGCGGCGGCGCACCAGCCAGGCCCCGGCCGCCGCCATCGCCACCCCGCCCAGGACCGGACCGACGCGCCTGAGCAGCGGCGCGCCGGCGAGCTGGACGAGGTCGATCGGCTCGGCCTCGGGCTGCGCGGCGGCCTCCGTGGACGCCAGCTCACGCGACAGGCAGTCGGCGAACTGGCCGACGAGGCGGTTGCCGACGTCGGCCATGACCCCGCGGCCGAACTGGGCCGGCCGTCCGGTGATAGCCAGATCGGTGGTCATCACCACCTGGGTGGCGTCGCCCTGCTCGACCAGCCGGGCGGTGACGGTGGCCCTGGCCGTGCCGTCGCCGCGGGGCTCCTCGCCGCTGGCCTGGATGGTCGCGGTGCGCTGTGGCTCGTTGAGTTCGATGAAGCGCGCGCTGCCCTTGTAGTCGACGGTGATCGGGCCGACCTTCACCTTGACCGTGCCGCGGAACTCGTCGTCCTCGAACGTGTCGACGCTGGCGCCGGGCATGCACGGGGCGATGCGCTCGATGTCGCGCAGCACCGTCCAGGCCTCCGCGGCCGGGACGGGGACCGTGAACGTGTGCTCTAGCTGCATGCCTGCTCCTCTCGTGGCAGGACCCGCCCGGCCAGCGCGGCGAGGTCCTCGGGCGTGTCGACATCGTCGGGCAAGCCGGTACGTCGCAGGCCACCATGGCGGCGACGAGCCCCTGCCGCCGCGCCAGCCGCGGTTGACAACCACTCCGGCGCTGCCGAGTCGGGCGCGGCCGCCAGGAACAGCGGCCGGTGCGGGCTCAGCGCCCGGAAGCAGGTGGTGGCCAGGCCGACATGGGACAGGTAGCGCTGCTCCGCCAGCAGCTGCCGCAGCTGCGACGGGCTCGTCACGCCTGCCGGCGGCAGGCCGTCGGGCCCGGGCGGCTCGGGCAGGGGGCGAGACTCCATCAGCAGGCGATGGTACCGCCGCGGTCCTGACCGATTCCCCATCCCGGCGGTTGCGTGCGCAGCATGGCACCACTTGATATAGCATGTTTGCTATGAACGGGAGGGAGCACAGGCAGTTGTCACCGTTCCCGGGCTTCCACGAGATCGCCCAGCGCCGACGCCGGGTGATCGCCGAGCTGGTGGCGGCACGGCAGGAGCGGGGCCTGTCGCAGACCGTGGTGGCGGGGCGCATGGGCACGTCGCAGTCGGTGATAGCCCGGCTGGAATCAGGCGACAACGACGTGAGGCTGTCGACGCTGGAACGCTACGCCGCTGCGATCGGGCGTCGGCTCGACTGGGGCCTGCGGGCCGACTGAGGAGGCGAGCGATGGCAGACCTTGGTGGGACATGGCCCGGCCGGCCGCCGCAGCGCCCGGAGATCCCGCCGCCGTGGACCCCTGAGTGGCCGCCGCAGGAACCGGGGCCCCCTGGCCCGCAGCCGCCACCACTGCCCGTGGTCCCCGCGCCGCACGACCCCTGGCCCGAGCGGGACCCCCTGCTCGGCGCGCTCCTGCGGCGGCGCATCGTCCTCGTCAGCGGGCTGTTGACCAACCACCTCGCCACCAGCGTCGCCGCGCAGATCATGGCGCTCGACGCCGAGGACGACGACGCCATCGAGCTGCACATCGCCAGTCCGGACGGGGACCTCGACGCCGCGCTGATGCTCGCCGACACCGTCGACCTGGCCAGCTCTTCCGTGACGGCCGTCTGCCGGGGCGCTCTGGGCGGTCCCGCGCTGGGACCGTTGGCCGCGGCGCAGCGACGCGTCGCGCACCCGCACGCCACCTTCCGCATGAGCGACGCCCGCATCAGCCTCTCTGGCCGTGCCGACGAGGTCGCCGTCCACGCGGCGGCGCTGCAGCAGCAGGTCGCCCACCTGCACGGCCGACTGGCCGCAGCGACCGGCCAGCCTGCCAGCAAGATCGCCGCGGACCTGCGGCAGGGCCTGATACTCAGCGCCGACCAGGCCCGGGACTACGGCCTCGTCCACGAGGTGGCCCGAGGCGCCGACCGGTCTTCGCGCAGTCCGTAAGACGCGGCTTGGGGCGCCGGCGGGTCGCGGTCCGGGCCGTCGAGGCCTCAGCGCGGGCAGCCGCCGAACGGTGGCCCCCCGAAGGGCTCGGGCAGCGCCGGCGGGCCGTCGTCGCCGGCGGGCACGTCCTGCTGGTCGCCGCCGACCAGGTGCAGCATGGCTCCGTCCAGCCGGTAGAAGCGCCGCTCCACCCGGTAGAAGCGGCCGTCGTCGTCAATCGTCGCCGAGGCCGTGACCATGTCGCCGTCCGAGGTGCAGTCGACGGTGTCCTGGTGGCCGACGCTGCCACCGTAGGGGAACAGCGCCACCACGTGCCGCTCTCCGGCGATGGTCACGGGCTCCAACTCGCCGTCGCCCATGGTGAACACGCCGAGGATGTCGGTGGAAGCCCCGGCCTCCAGGTCCACCACGACCTCCAGCCCCGGCCGGTCGCCGATGTCCACCAGGCCGTGCACACGCGGCAGCGGGCCGCCGGCGCCGGGGGGCTGTGGCGTCGAGCCGGTCGGCACCGACGTCCGCCGGGACGGGGTCACCACCACCAGGAACGCCTGGCAGCCCTCGGGGCCGCCCTGGTCGACGGCCAGCTGCACCACGTCGGTGCCCCCGTCGCCGTCGACGTCGCCGCTCAGCGCGCCGGGTTGGTGGTGGTCCGGATCGGCCACGACCCGGGGTTCGTTTGGGCAGTCGCCCCTGGCGGCGCGCAGCAGCTCTACCCGCACCGCCGGGATGATCGCGGCCGGCCCGCCGACGAGCACCAGGCGCTGCAGCCCCGGCGCGTGCTGCATCAGCCACCCCCCCGCGGGCGGGCTTCCCGATGGCGCGTGCCCGTCCGCCAGCAGCAGCACCCCGCCGTCGGCTGCGGCCGCCGGCCCGGCCGCGAGCGCGTCGGGCCAGTCGCGCCCGTTCGCGACCCAGGCCGAGGCCGGGCCCATGCCAGCGAGCAGGCCCTGTTCAGCCAGCAGCCGTGAAGTGTGGTAGCGGGTGGTGCCGGCGACCCGGTCGACCACCATGCCCTGGGCGGCGACCGCATCAGCCACCGCCGTCGACACGGCGTGCTCGCCACCGACCACCGTGACCCGCGCCGAGGGGCCGAGGTCGCGCAGCGCCGCAGCGGTCTCGTCGGGCAGGCGGCCGCGCTCCACCAGCAGGATGGGTCGCTGCTGGAAGGCGGCCAGGGCCGACACCGCCACCGCGTCGGGCCAACCCCGGGCCGGATCGGCGTTGGCGCCCTCCACGACGTAGGCCGCGGTCGCGGTCACGGTCTGGGCCACCACGCGGGCGGTGTCGAAGCGGGTGACGCCGCCGACGCGTCCCACCTCGGTCACGCCTGCCGCACGCAGGTCTGTCGCGACCTGCTCGGACAGCGCCGCCGGGCCGCCCATCAGGTAGGCGGAGGTGGCGCCCAGGCGCACGATCTCCGCCGCCGCCGCCGGGTGCAGGCCCGATCCCGGGGTCAGCAGCAGCGGGGCGCCCAGGCGGGCGGCCAGCGGGCCGGCGGCCAGCGCGTCGGCGTAGGCGTCGTCGCGGGCGAGCACCACCGCCTCGGCGGAGCTGACCCGGCGTGACAGCGCCACCGCGGTGTGCACCCGGCTGGGGCCGGCGACGCGCAGGACCCCGCCTGGGGCGAACGCCGCGGTCCCCGCCGTACCGCTGGTGGTGACCTGGCGCAGCCCGCCGCCGTCGGCGCCGACGACCCAGAGGTCGCGCGGGGCGCGGAACGAGGGGATGGCCTCGTGGCGGGTGAACACCAGGGTGGTGCCGTCCGGCGACCAGTCGGGGAACACCTCGTCGCTGGCGGTGGCGGTCAGCTGGCCAAGTCCGGTGCCGTCGGCGCCGATCACCCACAGGTCGGCCTGGCCGTCGCGGAACGCGGCAAAGGCCAGCCGGGTGCCGTCGGGCGACCACACCGGACGGGTGGCGAGCCCGACCGCCGGCTCGGTCAGCCGCCGCAGCCCGCCGCCCGCCGCCGACAGCACCCACACGCCGCTGTCGTCGCTGTCGGGGAAGCCGGCGGTCGCCAGGGTCGCCCCGTCGGGCGACCAGTCGAGCAGCGAGGGGGCGAACGGCAGGTCGGCCAGGAGGCGCTCCTCGACGCCGTCGACGCCGACGCGGTACAGGCGCTGGCCGCGGGCGAACGCGAGCGCCGAGCCGTCGGGCGACCATGCCGGCACGGTCCCCCCGGCCGCCAGCCGGCGCGGTCCGCTGCGGTCGGGGCGGACCAGCCACACCCCGTCCTGTGTGGGGTCGGCGCCCTCGCGGGCCTGCCGGACGAAGGCCAACAGCGTGCCGTCGGGCGACCAGACGGCGCCGCCGCTGCCGTCGGTGACCGTGCTCAGCCCGGTGCCGTCGGCGGCGACGACCATGATGCGCTCATCGAGGTCGTCACGGCGCACGAAGGCGACCTGGCCGCCGTCGGGCGACCAGGTCGGCTCGGCGTCGAAGGACCCGCTGGTCAGCGTCCGGGCATCGCCACCGTCGACCCCGGTCACGCGCAGGTCCATGCCTGCGGCGTCGCCCTCGGCGTAGGCGATGCGGTCGGCGGGCAGCGCCGCCGCCGCCGTGCCGCCGGTCGCCGGCACCAAGGCGGCCGCCACGCTCACCGTCACCGCGGCCGCACGCAGCCGGGCCGGCAGCAGGCGCCGGCCCGACAGCGGGCTGCGATGCCAGCCGCTGCCGGCCACTACCGTGGTCACGCCCTGGTCCATGCCCTGTCCTCCTCGTCCCGCTGGCTGCGCCGCCAGCACTGTGGCGCTCTGCCGGCCCGGGCGGAATGGCCCGCGCGGCCACAGTGCGACTGCCTTGAGGTGAGGGCCATGTCACCGTCCGGCAAGCCGGTTGTGCCGAGCCTCCCGTGGGCTTACCGTTCGGGAGGGGCGGAGCAATGCGTGCATACCTTGAAGTCTGGGGTCCAGGCGGGCGGTCGGTCGTGGCCCTCGGCGACGAGCGCTTCGCGGTGGGCAGCCACCCCGACAACGACCTGGCCGTGGCCTCCGACCGCAGCGTCTCGCGCTTGCACGCGGTGTTCGAGCGCTTCCCGGCAGGCTGGTGCGTGCGCGACCTGTCCTCGCGCAACGGCACGTTCGTCAACGGCCAGCGCCTCTTCGGCCAGCGCCCGCTGCGCCCCGGGGACGACATCCGCGTCGGGCGGACCCGGCTGGTGTATCGGACCGATCCGGCCGGGCACGCCGCGGCTACGGAGCCGGTGCAGGGTCCGCCCGAGCTGACCCGCAGGGAGCGCGACGTGCTGCTGGCGCTGTGCCGGCCGGTGCTGGGAGGCGACCTGTTCACCGAGCCGGCGTCGCTCCGCCAGATCGCCGAGGCGCTGACGGTCACCGAGGCGGCGGTCAAGCAGCACCTGCTGCGCCTGTACGACAAGTTCGGACTGCACCAGGGGACGCAGCGGCGGCGGGTGCGGCTGGCCAACGAGGCCGTGCGCCGGGGCGCGGTGACCCTCGCCGACCTGCACGGTCAGGGTCCGCCGTGACCAGCGAAGCCGGGATGGCCGAGCTCATCCGGGACCGCTACCAGCCCCTGGAACTGGTCGGCGGGGGCGGCCAGGGCCAGGTCCTGCGCGCGGTGGACCGCTGGCACGCCCGGCAGGTGGCGTTGAAGGTCCGTGCCGCCGGCTGGCCCGACCAGCGCGCGGCGCTGCTGGCCGAGGCCCGCATTCTGCTGGGCCTGGAGCCGCACCCGGGCCTGCCCCTGGTGCGCGAGGACTTCTTCGTCGGGGACCGCTACTACCTGGTGATGGACTGGGTGGACGGCACGAGCCTGCAACGGGTGCTCGACGAGCGCGGCGACCCCGGGCTGCCCTTCCCGACCGTGCTGGGCTGGCTGGACCAGGTCGCCGCGGCCCTGGACCACCTGCACCGCCACGAGCCGCCGATCGTCCACCAGGACGTCAAGCCCGCCAACCTGGTCCTGGACGCCAGACGCCGGGTCGTCCTGGTCGACTTCGGCATCTCGGCGCCTGCCGGCCACGCCCGACCGACGCCCGTGGGCAGCGCCGGCTACACCGCGCCCGAACTGGCGGCCGGAGGCCCGGCGACGCCCGCCGCCGACGTCTACAGCCTGGGGGCGACGGCGTTCGCACTGCTGACGGGCGCGCCGCCGCGGGGCGGCCCGCTGCGTTGGCACGGGCTACGCCAGGCGGAGGCGGGCGCCGCCGAACGGGCACTCCGCCGGGCGCTGTCCACCGACCCCGCCCAGCGTCCCGGGTCGGCAGGCGAACTGGTCGAGCGCCTGCGCGCCTGGCTCGAGCCGTCGCTGCCCTCGGGCACCGTGACCTTCCTGCTGATCGACGTCGACCAGGCGGGCAGGCTCTGGGAGCAGCACCCGGCGGCCATGCAGCAGGCGCTGGCCCGCCAGGACGCGGTCCTCGCCGACACCGTCGAGCGCCACCGGGGCGCCCTGGTCGGCGCCCGCGTCGAGGACGACAGCGTGCTGGCGGTGTTCGCTCGGGCGACCGACGCGCTGGCCTGTGCCCTGGCCCTGGGCCGGGCGTCCGGGCCCTGGCCGGGCGGCGGCGGGTCGGCGCTGCGCATGGCGCTGCACTGCGGCGAGGCCGAGCCTCGTCACGGACGCTACCCGGGCGGCACGGCCAAACGTTGCGCCGCCCTGCGCACGCTCGCCGGGGGCGGCGAGATCCTACTGTCACAGGCCGCCCACGACCTCGTCGTCGACGCCCTGCCCGCCGACGCGCGCCTGGACGACCTCGGATCCCGTCGGCTCGAGGGCCTGGACCGGCCCGAGCGGGTGTTCCGCCTCGAGCACCCGCGGCTGCCCCCGCCGGCGAGCGGACCGCGCACCGAGCCGCTGCCCCGCCTGGCCGGCGGCCCGCCGGCCGCCGACCGAGCCCCCCGGCCTGTCCGGCCCCGGCGCCGACGCCGGCGGCGGGCCGGGGGCTTGCTCGTGACGGCGCTGGCGGCCCTGGCGCTGGTCGCGGCCCTGTCGGTTCCGCTGGCCGGGGACCGCCAGCCCGCCGCCCAGCCC
>DASZOD010000291.1:0-1569 GCA_035550935.1 Egibacteraceae bacterium
GCCCGGGGCATCCCCGGGCCGCGCGGTCCGCCTGTGCGAGCTACGTCTGGCCGCCCACGTCGACGGTCTGGCCGCCGGGCGCGTCACCGGACGCGGCCGTGACCTGGATGCGGTGTGGTTTGCGCTCCGGCGGATGCGGCACGCGGAGCTCGAGCACCCCGTTCTCGAAGTTGGCGGTGATGGCCCCCGGGTCGGTCCCCTCGGCCAGGGAGAAGCCGCGTTCGAAGACCCCCACCGGGCGCTCCTGGCGTAGCCAATTCTCTTCCTTGACCTCGGTGTCGAAGCGCCGCTCGCCACTGATGGTGAGCATGCCGTCCTGGAACGAGATGTCGACCTGGTCGGGCCGCAGGCCGGGGAGGTCGACGCGCACGACGAGGCCCTCGTCGGTGCGGAAGGCGTCGATCGGCGGGACCAGGCCCCCGGTCCGAGGAGCAGCCTGGCCGGACGTGCGGCCGAAGAGCTCGGCGACGTCGCGCTGGAGGGCGGCGAGTTCACCCCACGGGTCCCAACGGATGACCGCCATGACCGGTTCTCCTCCTTCTCGAAGCTAACTCATACTACCTTAGCGCTATGGGCTCAAGGAGCCGTAGCCCAGTCATACCACATCGGCGGCGATGCGAAAACCCCTGCCGCGATCCCAGGGCGACGGGCGCGTTCGCGCCTCATGAGTCGGTGAGGCAGACTGCTGCACGCCGAGGCAGCGTTCCCCGGATCCACAGCCGACGTACGTGAAGGACGCCTCCGCGATGGCCCTCACCGGGCGACGCGAACGAGCCGAGCCGTCGGGGCCGGCGTCGGCTTCCGACCACGGCTGGCGCCAGTGGCTGGCCGAGGGGCTGTTCCCCGTCGCCGGCCCGGCGCAACCGACCGCACGCACGGTGCTGGCGGTGGTCGCGGCGGTCGCCGTGGGCGTGTGGTTGCTGCTGCTGCGCCAGAGCGGCATGTCGCCGCTGGACACGGTGTGGGCCGAGGACGGCCGCGTCTACCTCACCCAGGCCCTGCAGGTGCCCCTGGGCCAGGCCATGTTCCTGCCCGCCGGCGGCTACCTGCAGACCTACCCCAGGTTGGCCGGCGCGGTCGCCGCCGAGCTGCCGCTGCGGCTGGCTTCGGAGACGCTGACCATGGCCGCGGCCACGGCGGCCGCCTCGCTGGCGGTGCTGATCTACGTCGCCACTGCCGGCCACATCCGCTCGCGGGCGATCCGGGCGGCGCTGGCAGCCGCCACGCTGCTGGCTCCGGTGGCCGGCAACGAGATGCTCAACAACGTCGCCAACGTGCAGTGGTACCTGGTGTTTGCGGCGTACTGGGTGCTGCTGTGGCGGCCGCAGCGGCTGCCGGCGGTGGCCGCCGGCAGTGGCGTGCTGGTGCTGGCGGCAACCAGCGCCCCGGTCAGCGCCCTGCTGGCCCCGGTGGCGGCGCTGCGGCTGGTCGTCGTGGGCTCCTGGCGGGACCGGGTCCTGCCGCTTGCCTTCACCGCCGGCCTGGCCGCCCAGCTCGGGCGTATCGCCACCAGCCCCAACCCCGGTGACGTCGGCGCCGAGCCGGGGCAAATCGCCGGTGGCTTCATGC
>DASZOD010000292.1:0-15381 GCA_035550935.1 Egibacteraceae bacterium
ATCCTGTTCTTCACCTACAAGGAGCCGCCCGACCCCCACGCTCCGGAGGCCCCACAGGACCACGGGGACTCGGCGGTACTGGACCTGCAGACGATGACGACCAGCCGGCCCGCCACGCTCACCGCCGGCGGCGCGGCGGCCCCGCAGCTGGCGAACCTGTTCTGCGCCGGGCAGGCGTTCCTGCCCGACGGTCGTCTGCTGGTGGCCGGCGGGGAGCGCGAGAAGCCCAGCGTGCGCGGTCTGCACGTGTTCACCCCCGACGGCGCGGGGCCCGGAAGCTGGCGGCCGGTGGGCCAGCTGCCGGCCGGTCGCTGGTACCCGACCTGTGCCACGCTACGCGACGGGCGGGTCATCATCGTCGCCGGCGACAACTGGACGCCGGGGTCGCGGGTGGCGAACAAGACGTTCGCGGTCTACGATCCCGTATCCGGCCTGCAACCCCCCAGGCCTGCCCCGTTCGTCGGCGAGGGCGGCTACGCGACCTACCCGTTCGTGGCGTTGCTGCCCAACGGCAAGCTGCTCGTGCACCTGGGGACCCGCACCCGGTTCCTGGACACCGCCACCTTGACCTTCGATCCGCTGGTGGTGGAGGCCGCTGCCCGCCCCGGCCGCAACGGGCGCACCTACCACCTGCAGGGCACCTGCGTGCTGTTGCCGCTGTCGCCGGTGAGCGCGCCGGCCTACCGTGCCAGGGTGATGGTGTTCGGCGGCGGCGGCGCCACCCCGACCGGGATCCGCACCCCGGCCACCGCCACCTGCGAGATCCTCGACACCGGGGCCGCCACGCCGCAGTGGCAGCCGACCCCGCCGATGACCCGCCCCCGGGTCATGCCCGACGCGGTGCTGCTGCCCGACGGCACGGTGTTCGTCGGCAACGGCAGCAGCACCGGCGTGGCCGACAACGGCGCCAACCCTGTCTACGAGGCGGAGCTGTACGACCCGGCCACCAACACCTGGCGGGTGCTCGACCAGATGCGGGTGCCGCGCCTGTACCACGCAACCGCGCTGCTGCTGCCCGACGGGCGGGTGATGACCGCGGGGACCGACTCGATGTGGAACCCCGACCCGTTCCACGAGTCACAGCTGCGCGTCGAGCTGTTCAGCCCGCCGTACCTGTTCCGCGGTGGCCGGCCCACGATCGGGGGCGCCCCCGCCGAGGTCGGCTACGGCGCGACGTTTGCGATCACCACGTCCGACCCCGAGCAGGTGGCCGCGGTGGCGCTGCTGCGCGCGGGCTCCTGCACGCACTCGTTCAACTCCGACCAGCGCCACGTCGCGCTGGCCATCGTGGCCCGAAGCCCAGCCACCCTGACCGTGCAGGCGCCTCCGAACGGCAACGTCGCCCCGCCCGGCCACTACCTGCTGTTCGTGCTCAACGGCGACGGGGTGCCCTCCGAGGGCCGCTTCGTCCGCCTGCGCTGACCCCTGCAGGTGGCATCCCGCCTGGAGGCCGGGGCGGGAATTGAACCCGCGTACGCGGTTTTGCAGACCGCTGCCTGGACCACTCGGCTACCCGGCCGCTGAGACGCGCATGGTACCCGCCGCGACCACGGGGGGCAGCCGGTGCTCAACCCGCACCCGGGCCCGCCGCGGTCCGCGCCCGGGCGCGGCGCAGGCACTCCTCGACCAGCAGCGCCCAGACCAGCGCCCCGGCCAGGCGCGGCCACGCAGGCAGCGGGCGGGCCTGCAGCGGGTCGAGCGCGCGGAAGCGGCCCACACGGGTGAGGTGAGGGGCGATGCGCTCGCCGGGGCCCAGCCGCGGCGCGCGGCGCCCCCGGGCGGGTCTCACATCCGTTCGATCATGGCGTCGGCGAACTGGCTGGTGCGGACCTCGGTCGCCCCGTCCATCTGGCGGGCGAAGTCGTAGGTGACGACCCTGTCGGCGATCGTCGACTCCAGGCCGTTGACGATCAGGTCGGCGGCCTCGTCCCAGCCCAGGTGGCGCAGCATCGCCTCGCCCGAGAGCACGAGCGACCCGGGGTTGACCCGGTCCAGCCCGGCGTACTTCGGTGCGGTGCCGTGGGTCGCCTCGAAGATCGAGTGGCCGGTCTCGTAGTTGATGTTGCCGCCGGGGGCGATGCCGATGCCGCCGACCTGCGCGGCGAGTGCGTCCGACAGGTAGTCGCCGTTGAGGTTCAAGGTGGCGATGACGTCGTGGTTCTCCGGGCGCAGCAGGATCATCTGCAGCATGGCGTCGGCGATCTGGTCCTGCACGAGGACCCGGTCCCCGGGATCTCCGCCGCAGTCGTCCCAGCTGACGGCCACGTCGGCGAACTCGTCGCGCACGACCTCGTAGCCCCAGCGGCGGAACGCCCCCTCGGTGTACTTCATGATGTTGCCCTTGTGCACCAGCGTGACCGTCCGACGGCCGTGGCCGACGGCGAAGTTCAGCGCGGCGCGCACCAGCCGCTTCGAGCCGGTCTCGCTGACCGGCTTGATGCCGATGCCGGAGTCGGGCCGCAGGTCCCAGCCGTAGGTCTCGCGGAAGAACTCCAGCGCCTTCTTCGCGTCGTCGGTGCCCGCCTCCAGCTCCTTGCCCGCGTAGACGTCTTCGGTGTTCTCCCGGAAGATGACCATGTCGACCTTCTCGGGACGCTTGACCGGGCTGGGCACCCCCCGGTACCAGCGCACCGGGCGCAGGCAGACGTACAGGTCGAGGATCTGGCGCAGCGCGACGTTGAGGCTGCGGATGCCCACCCCGACCGGGGTGGTCAGCGGACCCTTGATGCCCACCAGGAACTCACGGAAGGCCGCGATGGTCTCCTCGGGCAGCCACTGGCCGGTCTGGTCGTAGGCCGCCTGGCCGGCCAGCACCTGCTTCCAGGCGATCCTGCGCCCCCCGCGGTAGGCCTTGTCGACGGCGGCGTCGAACACCCGCACCGACGCCGCCCAGATGTCGGGGCCGGTGCCGTCCCCCTCGATGAACGGGATGATCGGCTCGTCGGGGACCCGCAGGCCGTCGGCGCCCAGGGTGATCTTGTCGGCCACGTGCTGCTCCTGTCGTCGGGCGTCGGTCGGGGCCGAGCATAGCGAGCAGCCCCGGCGGACCGGCGGGACGCTCGGGCGCTGCTGGGCGAGGGCGACCGCGGCAGCGGTCGCCGGCGGGTCAGGACCTGGCTACGGGTCGGCGATCAGCTCGCGGACCCGGGCCAGCGCCGCCTCGGAGAACGCCTGGCTGCCGCCGGCCACGAACACCGTGTCGATCAACGCCCGGTTGCGCGCCAGCCAGTCGCGGGCGGCCGCGCTGGCGTCCACGTCGGTGGGGTGCACGAGCATGACCGCGCCGCCCAGGGCGTGGGCCGCCGGCGCCGCCGCCAGAGCGTCGGGGAAGTTCAGCCCTGACGCCACCAGCGTCGGCTCGACGTCGGCGCCCTGGGCGCTGGCCTGCTCCACGATGGCGACGGCCGTGCCGAAGCGGTCGGCGCCGGCCAGCCGCCGGGGCGCGTAGCCGGCGTCCCGCAGCTGCGTCTCGGGCCCCTGTCCCACCGCCGCCGGGCCGCCGGCGATGAACACCGTGGCGCCCCCCAGCGACGCCTCCAGCGCCTGGCTGGTCGCGTCCGGCAGGCGGTCGCGCAGCGTCAGCAGGACCGGCGCCCGCCCGGCGGTGGCCAGCGTCCCGGCCGCCAGCGCGTCGGCGAAGTCGTCGCCGCGGGCCACGACCGCCTGGTTCACCGGGCCGCCGAGCTCGACGATCTCCGCCGCGACCCGCCCGGCGGTGGCGAAGCGGTCGGCGCCGGCCAGTCGCTCGGTGTCGTAGCCGCGGGCGGTCAGCTCCAGCTCGACCAGCGGCGACAGCGCCTGGTTGCCGCCGGCCAGGTACACCTTGTCGACACCCAGTCGCTCCAGCTCGGCCGAGACCCCCAGGTCCAGGTGGTCGCCGCGGGTCAGCAGCACCGGGCCGGCGGCTTCGGCCGCCAGCCCCGCTGCGGCCAGCGCGTCGGGGAAGTCGTCGGCGCGCGCGACGACCGCGGTGGGGGCCGCCTCGAAGGCCCGACGCGACAGCTCCACGGCGGTCTGGATGCGGTCGGATCCGGCCACCCGCTCGACCGCGTCGGCCGGGCCGACGATGTCCTGGCCGGCCAGGCCGTAGTCGAAGCGGGCGCAGCCCGGCCCGGTCGTGAAGGCCACGTCGGCGGTAAGGTCGCCGGGGGCGGTGGCGGGCCCGACGTCGTCGCCGGTCATGGCCAGCACCTCGAAGCTGAGGCAGTTGAAGTCAAACAGCCAGGGGCCGAACCCCTGCTCGTTGGGCGGGCGGCGGGGGTCGCGGTAGTTGTCGACGTGACCGGGGCTGGCATCCGAGTAGCGGCTGCGGCCCTGGGCGGGCTTGAACGCCGCGTCGTTGAGGTTGGGGACGTTGCTGCCCGGCTCGGGGACGGCGTCCAGCGGGCTCTGCGCCGGCGGGTCGTCGGTGCCGACGTTGCCGTAGCCGTGCGCCTCGTCGCTGTAGACCAGCAGCAGGCCCGGCTCGAAGCCGATCGGCTCGCGGTCGTTCTCGCCGTGGCCGTCGAAGTCGAAGCCGGAGCGGTCGCGCAGCTCCAGGTAGTAGGCGTGGTCGGCCGGGGAGCCGCCGCCGGCGTCGACGTGCAGCCACCCGCCGGTGCAGCGCGCGGCGACCCGCAGCTGGTCCTTGCAGCCGCCGTTGAACACCCGCGGGTCGTCGGGCCCGCCCGCGGTCTCGAAGTCGGTCTCGTAGATGACCCGGTCGCCGGCGGTGATGCGCAGGTCGTCGACGAACCACCCGGGCCGCGCCAGGCCGGCGTCGGTGGCGTAGGCGAAGCGCAGCACCGCGGCGCTGCCGGCGGCGGCCGTAAGGTCGTAGGCGTCGTCGACGAACACCGGCTCGGGGTACTCGCCCAACAGGCGGTCGACCTCCTGGCTGCCGGCGGCGTACGAGCCGCTGCTGCCGGTGAGGCCGTTGCCGTACTGGCCCTGGCAGCCGCTGTTGTTGGGGTTCTGGGCCTGCGGGGTGCTGTAGCCGTTGGCCGACGGCAGCGAGCGGTAGCTGCGTCCCCCGTCGGTGGAGACCATGACGAAGCCGTAGTCGAAGTCCCACTCGATGTCCCAGCGGGACCTGAACTGCACCCGCACCGGGCTGCCGGCGGGCAGCTCGGCCAGTTCGGGCAGGACGATGTCGAGGTTGTGGCCGCCGTCGGGCGGGCAGCCGAAGGCGTTGCCCGAGCGCGACCACCACAGGTGCGTCCCCGAGGCCTGCTCGGCGACCACTGCCGGGTCGATGATCTGGCGCGGAGGCAGCTTGGCCATGTAGGCCTGACCGTTGGCCACGCCGGGCCCCTGCAGGGTGTAGGGGCGGCCGGCCGGGTCCACCCAGTCGATGCGGCCGGTGTTCGCCTTCGAGTCGACCCAGCCGGGGACGACGCTCTCGCCGGGAGCCAGCAGCCGGGGCACGACCCAGCCCAGCTCCTGCTTGCCGAAGATGTCCATGTGCTGGGACTTGTCGGTGGCCATGATGTTCCAGTCGCCGTACGTCTCGCGGTCGCCCAGCGAGTAGAAGTCGGGCAGGCCCAGCGAGTGGCCGTACTCGTGGGAGATGACGCTGGCGTGCTCGATCGACGTCTCGGGGTTGACGTTGTAGGGGCCGACCCGCACGAACACCGGGAACGCGGTCTGCTCGGTGGTCATCTGGGCGCGGGCGGCGTCGGTGTAGAACAGCGGCCGGCCCTGGTGGTCCCGCAGCTGGTCGTCGGAGACGTAGCCGCGCAGGCCGCTGTCGGGGTCGACGTAGGTGAACTCCAGGCTCGACGAGTGCGGCCAGACGTTGTCGTAGGGCGGGGTGCCCTGGGTCTGGGAGGCGCCGTTGCCGCCGAGGCCGACGAACACCATCATGAAGAAGTCGACGACACCGTCCTTGTCGGTGTCGAAGTCGGAGTAGTCCAGCTCGGGGTCGGCGATCTGTGCCGCGTCGTAGACGGCCTTGGCGGCCGGGCCACAGGCGCTGTCGATGTCGAACAGCAGCCCGATCCCGGTGAGCGCCCCGGGCAGCGCCGAGCCGGAGCGGTCGGCGCCGTAGTACCCGGTGGTGCCCGGCAGCTGGTACCAGCCGTCGCGGATGCGCTCGGGGTACAGCTCGCTGCCGGCCTGGTCCTTGAAGGTCGTGCCGGTGCAGGTTCCCTGCGGCCGGGGCTCGGTGAACGCGAACCCGGGCGGGTAGTCCCAGCCGGCGGTGGCGATCCCCGCCGAAGGCACGTCGCCCTGGGGGTACAGCTGGCCGTAGGACATCTCCTGGTAGAGGTTGAAGGTCGAGCCGGCCACGGCCGGCGAGTTGATCTTGTCGGCCAATGCCGAGCCAGGGTGGCCGGGCTCGTGCTTGCGGTCGAAGTAGTCCACGGGCACCACCGGGAACGGGCGGTCGCCGTAGCGGGCGGTGTCGAAGACGTCGTCTTGCGGGATGACCTTGGGCCCGTGGCTGGCCGACTGGGCGGTCTGCCCGTCGGCGGCGGCGAGCGTCGCCAGCGACGACAGGTTCTTCCACACGACCTGGGGATCCTCGGCCAGCGTGTCGGCGCGGCCCTCGACCACCAGGGTCACCACACCCGGGCCGGCGTCGGTGGCGGCGGGCACGCCGTCGAACGCCCAGGTGACCGCCCCGTCGGGGCCCACCGAGGCCTGCCCGGCACTGGCCAGCGCGGCGACGAACGTGGCGCCGTCCACCGCCGGGATCGTCACCGTCGCCGGCCCCGAAGGCACGGCGGTGAAGTTGCGCGCGAAGACCCGGAACGGGTAGGTCTGACCGGGCTTGACCCAGCCGGTCGGTGAGACGTAGCTGTTGTGCAGCTGCAGGCCGCCGGGCGCGGCGGCGAACGTCACCGCGGCGGCGCCGGCGCGCTGGGCGCTGCGCTCGCCGGCCTCCACGTCGACGACCTCGACGGCCACGATGGTGCGGTAGTCGGTCTCGGGGCCGGCCACCAGACCGGCGGTGGCCGCCCCTGGGAGGGTCGCGGCGAAGCTGCCGTCAGGCCCTGTGGCGAAGGCGCCCGCGACCGGGCGGACCCGGCCGTCGGCGCTGCGCACCTGCAGACGGAAGGTCGCCGGCGTCGGGGTGGTCAGTGGTGCTGTCCTCGCGGCCGCCGCAGCGTCCAGCGCGTAGACGCTGCCGCGCAGCGGTACCGGCTGGCCGAGAGCGTAGACGCCGGCAGGCGCCTCCATGCTGGCACCGAGCTGTCGGGCGGACGGGTCGGCGAGGGCGTGGCCGGGGTCCTCGGCGCGCGCCGGGGCGACCGCCCCCGCGACGAGCAGAGCCAGCGCGAGCAGGAGACGAAGCGGGTGGCGCATGGCGTTCCCTGTGGTGTCCTGATCGGGTGTGCGGGACCCGCCCGGTCGCTGCCCGAGTCGGTCGCCGCAACGAAGATAGCCCGTCGCCCGCGGCTGCGGGAGCTGGGGCTGCTGCACGGTCCGATCCCGGCCACCAATGCAGCTATCTGCGCGGTGATGAGGTACTTCCGCCTCCCCCGGACAGGGGAAGTTCATCACTTTTGACGATGGCAGAGGGCCGGTAGCTGGATCACGCTGGTCCTCATGGACGATCCCTGCCTCGCCCAGTTCGCCGAGTTGCTGGGGCTCATGGACGCCGCCGGCGCCGACGTCGACGACTACGGCAGCATCGTCTCCGCGGGGGTCCAGGCCGCCGACCATGCCATGCTGCAGGGTTGGGTCAGCGGCGAGCTGTGGATGCGCAACGGCTATCAGTTGCTCACCGCGTTCTGGGCGTTCAAGAACGGCTTGACCGCCGCCGACGAGTGGGTCTACGTCACCAACCAGGACGCCGACGACGCCTGACACGCGGGTGTTCCCGCGGTGCGCTACGCCGACGTCACCGGCCCGCCCGAGGCACTCCGATGGCGGTCGTCGCGCTGGCCGAGTCCGCGCTGCGCGGCAGCCGGCGCGACGTGGCGGCGACCCTGTTTGACGCCGCCGACCAGCTCGATTCCTACCGCGACCAATCTGCGCCGGCCCCGCGAGCTGCTCGAGGCGCCGCAGGCAGCCCCTGATGCCCTGCGGTGGTCGGCGGCGGAAAGTGATCGTCTGGGCCGCCTCCCGGGAAAGCCCAGCACGCCCGCCTACCATGACCTGGGATGGGCAGACGGGGACGTCGCAGGGCGCGCGGGGAGCCGGTTCTGGCGCGGCTCGGGACGCACGGCACCGGCGACCGGTTCGGACCGCTCGTCGAGGGGTGGGTGCTCGACGGTCCGCTCGCGGACCTGGTCGCACTGCACGGCGCGGACACGCCCGAGGCGTTGCAGCGCGTGCTGGTCATACCCGGTCGGCGCAGCGACACGCTGCCCGACGAGGCGCTGAGGGCGTTTCGCCGCGCGCACAGCGACGACGGCACCGGCGTGGTCGAGAGCGTGGTGCTCGCCATCACCAATCACCGCTGGACGGCGATCGGCAGGCCGCTGCTCGAGCGGCTGACTGACGACGGCCTGCTCGACGAGGGCCACGTCAGCCAGGTCGCCTTGCGCCTGCTGGAGGCCGACGTCGTTGCCGTCACGGTGTCCGGTGCGTGGCTGGCGGACTTCTACCTACAGCAGCGCGGGGACGACGTCGGCCGGCTGGATCCGGCCAAGACGTACGCGCTGGCACGCCGGCTCGGCCCGCAGGTGCGCCGCTGGGCGGCCGCTCGCCTCGCCCGTGACCGCGAGGGCATCGCGCGGGTGCTGCGTCGCGCGCTGCTGATGGACAGCAAGCACGCCGCCGCGGCACTGCTCGGGCTCGTCGACGTGGCCGAGCACTTCCACGACACGGAGGCGATCGAGATGCTCGAGCTGGCGGCGGACTGGCCTGCATCGGCGGTGCGGCTGGCGGCGCTCAAGCGGCTCGCGGCCCGCGGGCGGCACGCGCAGGCTCTCGACCGGGCGGCCGGCGACCGTGCCGCGACCATCCGGCGCTGGGCGGCACACCACCGCCAGACCAGCCTGTTCACCCCGCAGATCGAGGCGGCCCCCAGAACTCGTCGGCACTGACGAGCCGGCTTCCGCGCTGCCGGCCGAGCCCGGGCAGCAGTCGCTGTTCGCCTGAGGCGCCGCCGGTGGGCAGGCCGCGCGGCTCAGCCCCAGAAGATGCCGGTCGCGTCCTCGTCGATCGCGGTGATCAGCGTGTCGATGTCCGGCGTCGGCGGGGCGCCGTCGTAGCGGTGGAAGCGCTGGTTGCGGTCCCGCCAGTACAGCGTCCACTCGCTGCGGCTCCTGGTGTAGCGCAGCCGCGCGACCGGGGACCGGGTCCACTCGGGGGCGAGGTCCTCCCGCCACGGCGCCCGGCGCTCCACGATGGTGATCGCCCGATCCGACACCTCGACCTCCACCCGCACCCGGGCTCCGGGCGGATCAGGCGCATCGGCCAAGGCAGCTGGAAGGCGCCGGTCGGCGCCCGTCGTCACGGCGGCGCTACCAAGCTGACGCGCCCGCGAGTTCGCGCCGCTACTCACGCAGGCGCGGCCCGATCTTGCCGTAGCCGTCAAGGAGCTCGCTGACCGACTGGCGCAGGCCGGGCGAGCCTCCCCGCGCCGCGGTGCCGGTCCACGGCGACATCCGCGAGGCGTAGCTGCTCGTCGATCGGGGTGCGGTGCAGCGGGTGCTCGCCCGGCCGACCGGCCATCGCAGCGGTATGCCGCCGACCAGTGGCCGGCCCGGGTTTAGCCCCGCCTCCGGCGGGCCGAGCGCTGGGCCGCGTCAACCGAGCGCGTCGCCGGCCGTCAGCCCGCGACGCATTGCTGAGAAAGACCTCATCGCCACCTCACCGGTGTCTCACGACCGTTCGTGACGATTGCCCCAGCCGACTGGAGAGGGCTCATGTCAGTCGAGAAGCCAGCCTCGGGGATCCCCCCGGCCGCGCCGGCCACGCCCCCGCCGGCGGCGGCCACCCCTACAACCGAAGGAGCCTCACCATGGAACGCACTCCGCTCACGCTCGCCCGCACCAGCGTGCCGCTGGTCCTCGTGATCCTGCTGGCCTTCGTCGCGGCGCCTCCCGCGTCCGCCGAGGAGACCACCTGTACCGGGGCCATCGGCACCGAGACCCACGACAACATCCGCGTGCCCGACGGCGCGTCATGCACCCTCCAGGGCACGACCGCCGAGGGCAGCGTGTACGTCGGAACCGGATCGACCCTGCACGCCAACGACGTCAACGTGATCGGCAACATCCAGGCGGAGGGCGCAGACGATGTGGTCGTCACCGCCTCGCAGGTCGGTGGCAGCGTCCAGCTCAAGCAGGGTGGCGGCGCCCGTGTCACCATCTCGGCGATCACCGCCGACCTGCAGCTCGAGACCAACAACGCCCCGCTGGAGGCGGAAGGCAACGACATCGGCGGCAACCTCCAGGCCTTCCAGAACAGCGGTGGCGTCGTGATCACCGACAACGTCATCGACGGCAACCTCCAGTGCAGGGAGAACAACCCCGCGCCGACGGGTGGGGGCAACGTCGTGCACGGCAGCGCGGAGGACCAGTGCGCCCACATGGCGGTTGGCGGCTCTCCTGATCCGTCGCCCACCACCGACCCGGCGCCGGCCGCCCGCGAGAGCGGCAGGCTCGCCGGTCCCGACCGGTTCGCGACGGCCGTGGCGATCTCGCAGGCGGCGTTCCCGCAGGGTGCCGCTGTGGCCTACCTCGCCCGGGCCGACGAGTTCGCCGACGCGCTTGCCGCTGGCAGCCTGACCGACGGTCCGATCCTGCTGGTGCCCTCCTGCGGCGAGGTGCCGCAGGTCGTGGCCGACGAGATCCGCCGTCTCGACCCTGCCCGCGTCGTCGCCCTCGGCGGCACCGTCGCCGTGGGCGACGCGGTCTTGAACGCGGCGGTCGCGGCCCGAGCGGAAGTCTGCAGCGCCCGGCCCTGGACGCAACTCATGTAGCACCGTGGCTTGCGTCCAGCGGCTCGGCGCCCGACCGGCATCCGGCCCGCGGCCGCCCTCAGCAGCCGCGGCGCGCTCGGCCAGCGCCCCTGAGCCGCGAAGCCCTCGTTGCGAGGTCATCGAGTTGGTTGACGAGCACCTCGAGAGCGCGACCAGTCGCAGACCGGTGAGCGCTGCTCGGCGACATGCTCCGGCACCGGCGTCGGCTGCAGAGACGCATGCGGTCGCGACCAGACCGCATGCAACGCCAGCGCGGCCTGGGGCGGTCGAGGTTGCGCCATATCCTGGCCTTGCCAACAGATAGCACCCGATCCAGGGGACACGCGCCTGGTCAAGTAACCGCAGATGCTCGTTGGTCACAATGGCGGCCAGCGACGAAGATCAGTGAATGACTACGCGCGTTGCTCAATCCGGGTTGCTCGTTCGGGCGGCATCGCATCGGCGATGAGCTGGAAGATCCAGCCCTGGACGTCCGCCGGGGTGTTGGCGATCGCTCTGGCGTCCGGCCGTGGACGCGCACCGCAGGTGGCGCATACCACTTCTGGCACGTCAAGCTCGAATTCGGCGGCGTGCGTAGCGCTGGCAATCTCGGTCCTGACGGTCCCCACCAGCCGGCGTCCCGTCTTGCGAAGATGCAGCTTCATCGAGCAGTTGCCGCAACGTGAGCGACCGAGCAGCCGACGTTGCGGCTCGACCGTTCCCCCCGACAGTTCGGCGCTGTAGACGAACTCCGTGCTGTCGGCGAGGTCAACCAGGTAGTCGTGACCGGGCCGCCAGCCATCGATGTGCCCCTCAGGGCAGGTGTGCATCGGGAGGCGGAACTTTCCGGAAGCCGACGCACCTGCGAGGGCACACTGGGCGTCGTAGTGGGCCCACACCGGCTCAACTGGGCGATCGCATTCCGAGCAATTGAACGTCGTGGCAGCCATCGCTCTCACGTCAACAGGGTCGGCCGGATTCTGGCAACCGCCCATAGTGGCCCGAGGGTATGCCGGCCGCCCCTCGCCCTCCCGGATTCCAGCTCAACGGTGGTCGGGCTCTGTGGACGGGACGAAGACGCTCATGCGGGCGATGGTCGTCGAGATCAGGTGGTCAGCCGGGCAGGAATCTACGGCTCGTCACGTGCCCGTGGTTCGACCACCGCGCACGTCGGTGGGCC
Source organism: Egibacteraceae bacterium (assembly GCA_035550935.1). Lineage (GTDB taxonomy): Bacteria > Actinomycetota > Nitriliruptoria > Euzebyales > Egibacteraceae > DASZOD01. The sequence goes on from DASZOD010000292.1 coordinate 12,021, forward strand.
GAACCGAGCGTTGTGCGAACCAGGTGCTCACTTGGTCGGGCCGGGCTTGGCGCTCTGGTGGACGACGCGCTTTCGCGGCTCGGCGTCGGGCTCGTTTGTCCCGACCCGGAGTCTCGGCGCGGAGGCCGAGGGTGTCGTCAGCCTCTGCCACGCGCAGGTCGTAGGTGACGACGCCAGCGAGGTCGCGGCCGAGGCTGAGAGCCGCCGCGAGATGGATCGCGTCGAGCGATCGCAGTGCCGGTGGCTCGAGGTCGGCGGCCACCTCGTAGAGGGCGTCGTCGAGCCGGATCAGGGTCAGCGTCGCGACCGCCTTCCGCGTGCGGTACGGCGGCACGATCGGAGAGCCGCACCGCCCTCACGGTTTCGACCCGGACGAGCTCACAGGCCACGAACCGGTCCTTGCCGTCCAGCCAGCGCATGAGCGAGCGTGACTCCGGTTCTTCGACGACGGTCTTGACGAGCGCCGAGCTGTCGAGACACCAGACGTCAGCGCTCATCGGCCCGCAGCCGGTCAAGCGCCTCACTCGGCCGCGGTGCGCCGGGCGGAAGGGGAAGCGGCGGGCCGAGATCGCTCAGGCGCCCCTGACCCGGTCGCGTCCCGCCGCCACGAGAGCGTCGAGTCCTTCCTCGCCCGGCAGCGGAACGAGCAACGCGACCGGCCGTCCGCGGTCGGTCACCTCGAACGACTCGCCGGCGGCGACGCGGGCGAGCCAGCGGCTGGCGTGCTGGCGAAGCTCGCGGATTCCAACCCGCCTCATGTGCTATATCGTCGCACATAGCGGGCCGCGTAACGACGAGACAGAAGCCAAGAGCCAGACACTGCGCAACCCGTGGGCCGGGCGCTCGTACAAGCCTCTCGGTGACGAGGAATGCGAACCGCTGGTTGAGGGCTGACATAGCCCTGACCCGGTACAAGGTGCGAGGACACGCAGACCGCGGCCGCACCGACGGCCTGTCGCGTTTGCGGTAACACCGCCGGTGACGACCTGTGTCAGGTCCCACTGTCGGGGTCTGTTTGTTGGCGCCGCTGCTCGCCCGCAGGCGCACCCTACGGGCTCCTTCCCGTGCGGCGAGCTGAGGGGTCACTTGGCGGGGCCGAGCACCTGGGTGGCGAGCTGGCCGGCGCGCGCCACCGGCAGGGGGTCGGGAGTCATGGTCCGGCAGTAGATCACGGGCCCGATGAGGGCGAGGGCGGCGAGCCCGGCGTCGAGGTGGCACGGGAACTCTCCGGAGTCAATGCCGGTTTGCAGGACGTCAACCAGCGACTGACGCCGCCGAGCGTTGTAGCCGTGGAGGAACTCGGCCACCTCGGGTTGGTGCTCGGCAGCTTCGATGAGGGCAGGGATGCATGCCGAGAGAACCGAATCGGCGAAGGCTGCTGAGAGGTGCTCGAGCAGCTGCTCGATGCGGTCTCGGGCGCTTCCGGCCACGACCTGCGGGCTGGGCTGTTCGTTGAGCGTCTCGAGCGCATCGGCGATGAGTTCCAGCTTGGTCGGCCAGTGGCGGTAGATGGTGCTCTTGGCGACGCGTGCCGCCTCGGCGACGGCCTCAACGGTGAAGGACGCGTAGCCGCGCTGGCCGAGCACCGCGAGGGTGGCGTGGCGCACAGCCTGGCGGGTTCGCTCGATGCGTGGGTCCACGGTCCCGTCTCCCAGAAAGTTATAGGACTCGAACGTAGCGTATACGACGGTTGAGTCCTAGAGTAGTGTCGACCCATGAGGACCCGAGCAAACGGAGGGCTTCGCCATGGCTTCTGTCAGCGTCCGCTACATCGTCCATGACGTCGACGATGCGATCGAGTTCTACCGGGACCGCCTCGCCTTCAAGGTCGACATGCATCCGGGTTCCGGGTTCGCTGCGCTCACGAAGGGCGGCTTGCGGCTGTTCCTGAACGCCCCCGGTGCGGGCGGAGCCGGGCGGGCGGGCGGTTCCGAACCCCAGCCGGGTGGTTGGAACCGCTTCCAGATCATCGTCGACGACCTCGAAGCCATGGTTGACCGACTGCGCAGTGAGGGCGCGACCTTCCGTGGCGAGATCGTCCAAGGGACGGGCGGCAGTCAGATCCTCATCGAGGATCCCTCCGGCAACCCCGTCGAGCTATTCCAGCCAGGCTCGCCGTGACTTGTGGCTCCATTCTGCCTTCCGTCGACCGACCAGCACACGACACGACCGCCGCCGACCGGCGTTCCCAGCACCTCGTCGCGGAGCGGGCGACCGCTCTCTTGCGGTGCATCGGCGCACGTTGCGGAGCCGCTGTTCCAGGGACTGAACGCAAACGTCACCCTCGCCCCGGTGATGAACCTGGAGGAGCTTCAGACTGGCTTGCGGGTACACGCGCAGCGCAGCTGACCCGCAGGGTCCCGGTCGACCCGTATCATCACTGGCGTGCAGCCTCGCCGTGCCGGTGCGGCGCATGCTCGGCAGGCCAGTCCGCGCCGCGCGCAGATGGCGGTCAAGGGCTTGTGCGGCCTCGCCCCTCGCAGGCGGCGAGCAGAGTGCCGGCCCCCTGTGGCGTGGGCGAGGATCCCTGCGCCGCGGCCCGGACAGCGGGTCGAGGTCGTGCCGATGGGCGTAATCCGCTAGCTGGCGGCGTTTTGTGGGCCCGGCAGGATTCGAACCTGCGACCCAGGGATTATGAGTCCCCTGCTCTGACCACCTGAGCTACGGGCCCGACCGAGGTGCCAGCGTACACAGGCGTCGTGCCGACATGTCCGCGCACAGCAGAAGGGGCCGACTCCCGCCTGTCGGCCCCTCTGCTCTGTCGCCCGCGTGCCCGCAAGGACATGGTCACCCATGGCACGCCCGCACGCCTCGTCAAAATTGATGAAATCGCCCCTCCTTCCGCTAGGCGGGGGCATGCCGGGCCGCGGTTCCCGTGCCGGGGGGGGCTGTGGACGGGCCCCCGGTCTTCCGTCACACCCTCGCGAGAGGGTGGCGGCATGGGCTAGCGAGGCAAGCTCGCCGAGCAGGAGCAAGCCCGCCGGTTGCGGGCGCAGGGCGCCACGCTGGCGACATCGCGGCCGCGCTGGGGGTCGCGAAGAGCTCGGTGTCGCTGTGGGTCCGCGACGTCGACTTTGAGCCGCGCCCGCGTACCCGCGCCCGCAGGCGCGGCCCCAACGCCCTGCAGCGGCGCAAGCAGGAGCAGATCGAGCGGCTGCGGGCGGACGGCGCGGCGCGCATCGGCACGCTGTCGGAGCGGGAGTTCCTCGTGGCAGATGACCGTCAGGGTCTACCTCCACGAGGGGCTCGACCTGGACGCCGCCACCGCCTTCTGGTCACAGGTCACCGACGTCCCCACGTCCCAGTTCCAAGCCCCCTACCGTGCCACCGCTGACCCGACCATGCGCACGGCCAAGCACGT
>DASZOD010000293.1:0-22527 GCA_035550935.1 Egibacteraceae bacterium
TCTCCGCCGACGACGGCCGCAGCTGGTTCCGCGGCGGCGACCCGGCGATGCAGCCGTGGACCGAGTGCTCCCGCAAGGCCATCAACGGGCCCTACGCCACGCTCGCCTTCGACCCCGGCGGCGTGCTGTACGTCGCCTTCTACGCCAACGACCCCAGGTACGCCTTCGAGGAGTCGCAGCCGCTGCACATCTTCCTGGCGCGCTCCGACGACGGCGGGCGGACCTTCCGCACCAGCTTCGTGTGGCGATCCCCGGAGCCGGTCACCGCGAACGAGGGCCTGCACAACAACGACCGGCCGATGCTCGCGGTCGACCAGCGCAACCCCGACAACGTCTACGTCGCCTGGATGCAGCGCGGCAAGCAGGGTGAGAAGCCCAAGAGCGTCATCGCGGCCTCGCAGGACGGCGGAACAAGCTTCGGCGCGCCGATCGACCTCAGCGACGAGATGGGCGGCTACCAGGCACGCCCGGCGGTCGCACCCGACGGCACCGTCCACGCGATCTTCCCCGCGGCCGGCTTCGACCCCGACGCCGACGACCCCTTCGCGACCGTGCGGCCCATCTACCACCGGGCCTCAAGCGACCAGGGGCGGACCTGGACGCCCCAGGTGGAGGTCGATCAGGGCAACGCCGGGTTCTACGCCAACCGCAAGCACGTGCTGGCCGTCGACCAGAACAGCGGGGCGCTGTACGCGGTGTGGTACGGCAACCCCGAGCCGCTGATGAACCCGCTGGAGGACGACGTCGACGTCTTCCTGCGCTCCTCGCGCGACGGGGGGCGCACCTGGAGCGACCGGGTCACCGTCAACGACGACGCCGACCAGCACCCCGTCAACCACTACGACCCGGGCATCGCCGTCGCGCCCAACGGACGCGTGGACATCGCCTGGTACGACTTCCGCAACAGCCCGTACCCGGAGCGCTTCCCCGAGGACTTCTCGGCGCCGTTCAACCACGACGGCTACCAGGACGTCTACTACAGCTGGTCAGACGACGGTGGGCGGACCTTCGCGCCCAACGTGCGCGTCAGCGACCGCATCATCAACCGCGAGATCGGGGTGTGGTCGAACAACGTCCACAGCCACATGAGCGTCGGCATCGCCTCGACCGACGACGCGGTGTACTTCGCCTGGCAGGACAGCCGCAACGGCAACGAGGCCAACCAGGCCGAGGACATCTACATGGCGGCGGTCAGGCACGCCGGGCCGGCCACGGCCGCGCCCGGTGGGGTGCCCGCGCGCATGGCGCTGGCCGCCGGCGGCGCGGGCGTGGCATTGGGCATGGGCATCGCGATGCTCATCGCCTGGGCGGTGGCCCGCCGCCGCGTCACCGCCACTGCCGCGGAGGCGGCCGCCCCCTCGGAGGTCCCGGCGGGCAGGTGACCGCTCAGAACACCTCGGGCGGGCGGTACTGGCCGAAGACGCCGCGCAGGGCGTCGCAGACCTCGCCCACGGTGGCCATGTGCCGCAGGGCCTCCTTCATCACCGGCAGGAGGTTGTCGCCGCCGGTGGCGGCCTTTGCGACGTCGGCGAGGGCGTCGTGGACCGCCGCGGCGTCGCGCTCGGCGCGCAGGCGTCGCAGGCGCGCGACCTGGTCGTCGCGCGCGGCCTCGTCGACGCGCACGAGGTCAAGCTCGACGTCCTCGTCGACGCGGTGGCGGTTGACACCGACCACGACCCGCTCGCCGCGTTCGACGGCCTGGGCGAGCTCGTAGGCGCTGCGCTCGATCTCGGCCTTCTGGTAGCCGCCCTCGATCGCGGCCACCGCGCCGCCCAGTTCCTCGATGCGGTCCAGGTGGGCCTGGGCCCGCCGTTCGATCTCGTCGGTCAGCGACTCGACGAACCAGCTGCCCCCCAGCGGGTCGGCGGTCAGCGCGACGTCGGTCTCGTGCGCGATGACCTGCTGGGTGCGCAGGGCCAGGCGGGCCGCGCGCTCGCTGGGCAGGGCCATGGCCTCGTCGAAGGCGTTGGCGTGCAGCGACTGGGTGCCGCCGAGCGTGGCCGCCAGGGCCTGGATGGTGACCCGGGCCAGGTTCACCTCGGCCTGCTGGGCGGTCAGCTCCACCCCGGCGGTCTGGGTGTGGAAGCGCAGCATCTGCGACCGGGGGTCGGCGGCGCCGAAGCGGTCGCGCATGATGCGCGCCCACATCCGCCGGGCGGCCCGGAACTTCGCGACCTCCTCCAGCAGCGAGCAGCGGGCCACGAAGAAGAAGCTCAGCCTGGGGGCGAAGCGGTCGACGTCGAGCCCGGCGTCGACCGCCGCCTGGACGTAGGCGACCGCGTCGGCCAGGGTGAAGGCGACCTCCTGGACCGCGGTGGCGCCGGCCTCGCCGATGTGGTAGCCCGAGACCGAGATCGAGTTGAAGTTCGGCAGTCGCTCGGCGCAGTAGGCGAACGTGTCGGTGACGATCCGCAGGCTGGGGCCGGGTGGGAAGATGTAGGTGCCGCGGGCGATGTACTCCTTGAGCACGTCGTTCTGGATCGTGCCGCGCAGCTGGGCTGGATCGACGCCCTGCTCCTCGCCGACCAGCTCGTACAGCAGCAGCAGCAGCGACGCCGGCGCGTTGATCGTCATCGAGGTCGACACCCGTTCCAGCGGGATGCCGTCGAACAGCCGCCGCATGTCGGCCAGCGAGTCGATCGCGACGCCGACCTTGCCGACCTCCCCCGCGGCGAGGTCGTGGTCGGAGTCGTAGCCCATCTGGGTGGGCAGGTCGAAGGCGACGCTCAGTCCGGTCTGGCCCTGGGCCAGCAGGTACTGGTAGCGGGCGTTGGACTCGGCGGCGGTACCGAAGCCGGCGTACTGGCGCATGGTCCACAGGCGGCCCCGGTACATGTCCGGGCGGACCCCGCGGGCGAACGGGAACGTCCCGGGATCGCCCAGGTCCCGGTCGTGGTCGAAGTCGCCCAGGTCCCCCGGCCGGTACACAGCGCGGGCGGGGATTCCCGACGCGCTCGCGTGCTCGTCCCGATGGTCGTCGCGCTCGCTGCCCATGGCTGCGTCCTCACTCCGGCCCCACAAGGTGGTCCGCACCGCCGCCCGCGGTCAACCGATGATATGCCGAGCAGCGCAGGCCCCACCGGCCGGGTGCTGGCTCACCCGATTGCTCGCTACATGCACAAGATGAGCTGGCGGGTGCCTGGCCAGGCCTCCGTGCCATGGGGACCCACGACGTAGGCGACCCTGCCGTCGGCCGACAGCCACAGCGCGCGCCCGGCTTGACGTAGCCCGTGTCGATGGCGTCCCCAGGCAGCGTGGCGTTGCCGTCGGAGGGCTGGACCAGTCCGGGGCGCTCGAGCACACCCTGGGGGTCGCGCACGTACTGACGCGCACCCTGGCCATCACCCAGGTGCAGGAAGGTGACGCTCTGCCAGTCGCAGTGCTCGTGGCCGCGAAAGGAGGTGATCGTCGACGTGGGCAGGCGGTTGCCCTGCCGGTCGGTCCAGACCCGGGTCGCGATCTCGCTGTCCGCGCTGGCCGCGTACTCCGAGGGGTCGCAGGTCGCGAACGTCTCGATGGCCCAGCCGGCCTGCGCCTCCGTGTCGGTCTCCGGCCCGGCCCGGGCAACGATCGCCGCTACCTTCGTCGCCCCGTCCACCTGGTAGGAGAACAGCACCGGCGGGCCTTGGGCCGCCGCGACCTCGTAGCCGTCCCGGGGCAGGCCGAACACCCGCTCGTCGGCTGCCAAGGCCACCGCCGCGGCCTTGAGCCCCACGATCTGCCTGCGTGCCGGCATGCGCTCATCAGACGTCAGCGGCGCCTGCATGGTTCCCTGCCGCGTGCGCCACGACGGTCCCGGGCCGACCCGCCGCTGCCCGTCGGAGCATGGCGGGTCAGGGCGCGCAGGTGGCGCTCTGCTAGGCTCTGACGCACAGCGGGCTGCTCCCAGACCGCAGCCCGGCGGGGCGACGGGCCACCTTCCCGGAGAGTTGAGGATGTCAACAACCCGGCGGACGCCGGTCGAGCACGGCCAACAGGCCCTGCAGCGGGCCCCGACGCCGTCGCGGCGGCGGCTGTGGCTGCTGGAGCTGTACCGCTCGGCGCTGGGCAAGAAGTACGTCATGGCCGTCAGCGGCATCGTGCTGATGGCCTACGTCCTGGCCCACATGGTGGGCAACCTCAAGCTCTACCTGGGAGCCGAGGAGCTCAACCAGTACGCCGAATGGCTGCGCGACGTCGGTTACCCGGCGCTACCGCACAGCGCGCTGCTGTGGACCGTGCGGGTGGTGCTGCTGATCGCGTTCGTGTTGCACATCCACGCCGCCTACGCGCTGACCGTCATGAACCGCAGGGCCCGCCCGGTGGGCTACCAGTCCTCGCGCGACTACGTCGCGGCCAGCTTCGCCGCCCGCACCATGCGCTGGACCGGGGTCATCGTCGGCCTGTTCGTCGTGTTCCACCTCATGGACCTGACCTGGGGGACCGCCAACCCCCAGTTCGTCAAGGCCGACGTCTACCACAACGTCGTGGCCAGTTTCCGGCGCTGGCCGGTGGCGCTCGTCTACGTGGTGGCGAACGTGGCGCTGGGCTACCACCTGTTCCACGGGGCCTGGAGCCTGTTCCAGAGCCTGGGGTGGAACCAGCGGCGCTTCAACCACTGGCGGCGCTACTTCGCGGTCGCGTTCGCCAGCGTCATCGTCGCCGGCAACGTCTCGTTCCCGCTCGCCGTGCTGGCCGGCATCGTGGCCTAGCAGGGGAGCAGCGGCATGCCACTGGACGCCAGGATCCCCCCGGGGCCGATCGCGCAGAAGTGGGACCACCACCGCTTCGCCATCAGGCTCGTCAACCCCAACAACAAGCGCCGCTTCGAGATCATCGTGGTCGGCACCGGCCTGGCGGGCGCCTCGGCCGCCGCCACGCTGGGCGAACTGGGCTACCGGGTCAAGGTCTTCACCTTCCACGACTCGCCCCGGCGGGCCCACAGCATCGCCGCCCAAGGCGGCATCAACGCGGCCAAGAACTACCGCAACGACGGCGACAGCATCTGGCGACTGTTCCACGACACCGTCAAGGGCGGCGACTACCGCTCCCGGGAGGCCAACGTCTACCGGCTGGCGCAGGTCAGCAACGAGATCATCGACCAGGCCACCGCCCAGGGCGTGCCGTTCGCGCGCGAGTACAGCGGACTGCTGGACAACCGCTCGTTCGGCGGGGCGCAGGTGGCACGCACCTTCTACGCCCGCGGCCAGACCGGCCAGCAGCTGCTGCTGGGCGCCTACCAGGCCCTGTGCCGCCAGGCCGACGCCGGCACGGTGACGATCTTCCCCCGCACCGAGATGCTCGACGTGGTCCTCGTCGACGGCCGGGCGGCCGGGATCGTCACCCGCGACCTGCTGACCGGCGAGATCGGCTCGCACTCGGCGCACGCCGTGGTGCTGGCCACGGGCGGCTACAGCAACGCCTACTACCTGTCGACGAACGCGATCGCTTCGAACGCCACCGCGATCTGGCGCGCCTACCGCAAGGGGGCGCTGTTCGCCAACCCCTGTTTCACCCAGATCCACCCCACCTGCATCCCGCAGTCCGAGGCGTTCCAGTCCAAGCTCACGCTGATGAGCGAGTCGCTGCGCAACGACGGGCGCATCTGGGTCCCCGCCGACCCCGACGACGAGCGGCCCCCCGGGCGCATCCCCGAGGACCAGCGGGACTACTACCTGGAGCGCAAGTACCCCGCCTACGGCAACCTCGTGCCGCGAGACGTCGCGTCGCGCAACGCCAAGGCGATGATCGACCAGGGCAAGGGCGTCGGCCCCCGCAAGAACGGCGTGTACCTGGACCTCGCCGAGGCCATCCAGCGCCTCGGCCGCGAGGTGATCGACCAGCGTTACGGCAACCTGTTGACCATGTACGAGCGCATCACCGGCGAGGATCCCTACCAGGTGCCCATGCGCATCTACCCCGCGCCGCACTACACCATGGGCGGCCTGTGGGTCGACTACGACCTCATGACGACCATCCCGGGGCTGTACGCCATCGGGGAGGCCAACTTCTCCGACCACGGCGCCAACCGGCTCGGTGCCAGCGCGCTCATGCAGGGCCTGGCCGACGGCTACTTCATCCTGCCCGTGACGATCGGGGACTACCTGGCACCGCTGCTGGGTCGCCCGCCCACGCCCAGCGACCACGAGGCGTTCCGCCAGACCGAGGACGCCGTACGGGCGCAGATCGAGCACTTCCTGACGGTCAAGGGCACCCGGTCGGTGGACTGGTACCACCGCGAGCTCGGCAGGATCCTGTGGGACCACTGCGGCATGTCGCGCAGCGGTCCCGGACTGGAGAAGGCGCTGTCGGAGATCTCGTCGCTGCGCGAGGAGTTCCACAGCGACGTGCGGGTGCTGGGAGCCAACGAGACCCTCAACCAGTCGCTGGAGAAGGCCGGGCGGGTGGCGGACTTCTTCGAGCTCGGCGAGCTGATGTGCCAGGACGCCTTGCACCGCGAGGAGTCCGCAGGCGGCCACTTCCGCGAGGAGCACCAGACCGCCGACGGCGAGGCGCTGCGCAACGACACCGAGTTCGCCTACGTGGCCGCCTGGGAGTTCGAACGGGTCGGCAAGCCCGCAACCTTGCACGCCGAGCCGCTGGCCTTCGAGCACGTGGCGCTGGCACGCAGGAGCTACCGCTAGTGGACCTGACCCTGCGGGTGTGGCGGCAGGCTGGCCCGCAGGCCTCCGGTCGCTTCGAGACCTACCCGGTCGGCGACGTCAACCCGGACATGTCGTTCCTGGAGATGCTCGACGTCCTCAACGAGACGCTGATCAACCAGGGCGAAGAACCCATCGCCTTCGACAGCGACTGCCGGGAGGGCATCTGCGGCTCCTGCGGCGTGATGATCGACGGCCAGGCCCACGGGCCCCTGCGGGGCGCCGCCACCTGCCAGCTGCACATGCGCCACTACCGCGACGGCGACGTCATCGTCGTGGAGCCGTTCCGCGCGGCCGCGTTCCCGGTGGTCAGGGACCTCGTGGTCAACCGCAGCGCGCTGGACCGGATCATCGAGGCGGGGGGCTACGTCAGCGTCCACACCGGGGCCGCCCCTGACGCCAACCTCACGCCGGTGCCCAAGGACCAGTCCGAGCTGGCCATGGACGCCGCCGCCTGCATCGGTTGCGGGGCCTGCGTGGCGGCCTGCCCCAACGGCGCCGGGCAGCTGTTCGCCGCTTCCAAGGTCGCCCATCTCAACCTGCTGCCCCAGGGCCAGCCTGAGCGCTACCGGCGCACCGAGGACATGGTCGACGTCATGGAGCAGTTCTTCGGCTCGTGCACGAACTACGCCGAGTGCGAGGCAGCCTGTCCCAAAGAGATCAGCATCGACTTCATCGCGCTGCTGAACCGCGACTACGCCAAGGCCAAGTTCCGCGGCCGTAGGCGCTAGCTGCGCCCTGCAAGCGAGCAGCCCAGGAAGGCCCATGAGCGAACCGCGCGAGTACGTCAACCCCTTCGAGTCGGTGATGTTCTACTTCCACGACGTCGCCGACCGCATCGGCCTCGACGACGAGACCCGCGAGGTCCTGTCAGGCACCTACCGGGAGATCCGGGTCCAGCTGCCGCTGCGCCGCGACGACGGCACCGTGGAGACGGTGTATGGCTACCGGGTCCAGCACAACGGCGCGCGCGGCCCGTACAAGGGCGGGGTCCGCTACCACGCCGAGGCCGACCTCAACGAGGTCCGCGCCCTGGCGGCGCTGATGACCTGGAAGACCGCGCTGGTGGACCTGCCCTTCGGCGGCGCCAAGGGCGGCGTCCAGGTCGACCCCGGCCCGCTGTCGCGAGCCGAGCTGGAGCGGCTGACCCGCCGCTACACCGCCCAGGTGTCCTACATCATCGGAGTGAACCGCGACATCATGGCCCCGGACATGAACACGAACGCCCAGACCATGGCGTGGATGATGGACGCCTACGGGCACCGGGCCGGTCACACCCCGGCCATCGTCACCGGCAAGCCGGTGGAGCTCGGCGGGTCGCTGGGCCGGGAGGCCGCCACGGGGCGGGGCGCGGTGATGGTCACCAACGAGGCGGCCCGCGACCTGGGCCAGCGTCCCGAGGACCTGACGGTGGCGATCCAGGGCTTCGGCAACGTCGGCTCGTGGTCCGCGCGGGTGGCCGCCGAGGACGGCTACCGGGTGGTCGCGGTGTCCGACGTCAACGGCGGCATCCACAGCGGCGGCGGCCTGGATGTCGACGCGGTGCTGCGCCACTGCGCCGAGGCCGGCTCGGTGGTCGGCTACGAGCGCGCCGAGGCGCTCAGCAACGAGGAACTCGTCGAGCTCGACGTCGACGTCCTCATCCCGGCCGCGCTGGGAGAGGTCATCGACAAGGCCAACGCCGACCGGGTCCGCGCCCGGATGGTGGTGGAGGCCGCCAACCACCCCGTCACCCCGGTCGGCGACCGGATGCTCGGCGACAACGGCGTCCAGGTCGTCCCCGACATCCTCGTCAACGCCGGCGGAGTGACCGTGTCGTACTTCGAGTGGACGCAGAACATCCAGCAGTTCAGTTGGAGCGAGGAGCGGGTCAACGCCGAGCTGCACCGCTACCTGACCACCGCCTACGCCCAGGTGCGCGACTACGCCCAGGCCAACCGCTGCGACCTGCGCCGCGCCGCGTTCGCCATCGCCGTCGACCGGGTGGCCACCGCCGCCCACCTTCGCGGCTACGTATAGGCCCGCACTCCCCGGAGAGCCGTTGGGGACGCAGCGAACAAGTGGCGGCCGGTGTCCGGCGGTGGTGGGCTCGGGCGGCATGTTGGTTGTGGTGGGCCGCTGTGCAGCGGCGCCTCACCGTGGGGAGTAGAGCCAGGGTTGCTTCAGGTCGAAGAATTCCGGCTCTCCGACGCTGAGCGCATCCATCTCTTCCATCCGTGCCATCGGTGCCCGCCGGTGTCGACGACGACGGATACCCCTCGCCCAGCCACAGCTCGGGCCGCGCGGTGATCAGCTCCCACGCCTTCGCGGGCGCGGCGACGCCTGGCTGCACGCCGACCTGCAAGCCCGCGCCCGCGGTGTCGCCCACCGCCGTCTTGCCGCGGGCTCAGCCGCCGTACATCAGCGATCCCGGCGTGGTCAGTGTCTCGCCGGTCTCGAGCCACGTCTTCAGGCCCGACAGGATCATCGGCCAGCCGCCGTAGAGCTCCTCGTTGGCGCCCTCACGCAGCTGGTCGTGGGTCACGGTCAGACGGCAGGAGTCGCCGACGGGCTCGATCTCCCACGTCACCCTCGAGGTGCCGTCGCTCTTCACCTCGTCGCTCCACAGGGCGACCATGCTGTGGACCAGCCGGCGCGGGGGCTCGACCTCGAGGATCTCGCCCTCGCCGAGAAGCCCGTCGGCGCCCGGGTGGCTCATCTCGAGACGTGACCCCGGCGTCCAGTCCGAGTCGACCCGTGAGCCGAAGTTGTACATGCTCCGGATGTCGGGGTCGGTGATCGCCTCCCAGAGCCGCTCGGGGGTGGTGCGGATGTAGATCTCGAACACCTTCTCCATGGCAGTCTCCAGTCTGTGCTTGAGGCCGCTGAACGCAGCCGCCCACGGCTCGGCGTACTTGCTCACCCAGCGGTCGTGCAGGAGCCGGATCGGGACGGGGTTCAGGAAGTGCAGCTTCTCGCGGCCTCGCCGCTTGGTGACCACCAGGCCGGCCTCCTGGAGCTGCTTGAGGTGTTTCATCACGCCGAAGCGCGTCATCGAGAAGCGCTCCTCAAGCGCGCTCAACGTCTGCCCGTCCTCGCGGAAGAGCTCGTCGAGAAGGCTCCGCCGCGTCGGATCGGCCAGGGCCCTGAACACGTCGTCCATGGCCAGGCACTATACGTGACCGATAAGTCACATGTAAAGGGGGCCGTGCCCCTTCGCAGGTCGCGACCAGCGACGATGGCGGCGCGTGGCGACCCTCGACCCTGCCGGAGGTCGCGCCAGCTTGATCGCGGTCGCCTGCGTGATACTGGACGCCATGGACCTGCCTCTGCGACTGCCGGTGGAACCGATGCTCGCCAAGAGCGCGCTGGACCTTCCCGGAGCGGACGGGTGGCTGTTCGAGCCCAAGTGGGACGGTTTTCGTTGCATCGTGCTGCGCGTGGGGGACGAGGTCGAGCTGAGTTCACGCGGCACCCGGCCGTTCACCCGCTACTTCCCTGAGCTGCTGGCCCCGCTGCGACAGCAGCTGCCGGCCCGCTGCGCCGTCGACGGGGAGCTGGTGGTCGTCGCGGGTGACAGGCTTGACTTCGACGCCCTGCAGCAGCGCATCCACCCCGCGGCGTCGCGCGTGCGCATGCTGGCCGGGACCACGCCGGCCCGGTTCGTCGCGTTCGACCTCCTCGCGGTGGGCGACGAGGATCTGACGTCGGTGCCCTTCGCCGTCCGTCGGCGCCGACTGGAGCAGCTGTGGGCGCACGCGCAACCGCCGCTGCATCTGACGCCGCTGACGTCCGACGTCGCCACGGCGCGTGACTGGTTCACCCGGTTCGAGGGTGCCGGGCTCGACGGCGTCGTCGCGAAGGCCGCGGCGGGCCGCTACGAACCCGGCCGACGTGGATGGGTCAAGGTCAAACATCAGCGCACCGCCGACATGGCCGTGGCGGGCTTTCGCTGGCACAAGGACGGCGTCGGCGTGGGATCGCTGCTGCTGGGACTGTACGGCGACGACGATCGGCTCAACCACGTCGGCGTGGCCTCCAGCTTCACGGCGGCGCAACGGCGTGCCCTCGTGGACGAACTCGCGCCCTACCGCAGCGACGCCCTCGACGATCACCCCTGGCGGGACTGGGCCGACCTGGAGGCGCACGCGGAGGGGACCCGTCTGCCCGGAGCGGTCAGCCGCTGGTCGGGCGGGCGTGACCTGTCCTGGGAGCCACTACGCGTCGAGCGCGCCGCCGAGGTGGCGTTCAACCAGCTCACCGCGGGCCGTCTCCGGCACCCGGCGAAGTTCTTGCGCTGGCGGGACGACCGCGACCCGGCGTCGTGTCGCTACGACCAGCTCGAGGTGGTCCCCCCGGCGGAGCTTGCGGCGGTGTTCGGCGCGTAGCCCGTGCGCCCGCGGGCAGCTCCGCCAGCTTCGCGTCGTCGCGTGTACCCGCAGCGGCTGGGGCGCGGGCCGCCACCTGATCGCACACAGTCAGTCCTCGACTCATTGCGTCTATCACGATCCGGGCCACATCGCCTGCGTGACGGCGGAGACCCATAAGATCGCCCGCCACACGTGCAGTCGCGCTCCCCCAGGGGCAGCCCGGCGACCACGGTCCCCCATCCGCCGCAGATGCCTCCGCTCCGCCGGTGGAAGCCACGGCAGAGCCGGGACCGCACCGTCTTCAGCCCCATCTACGGCCGCAGGTCGATCCGGCGCCAGCAGCCACGGGTCGACGACGCCACGCGCTGGTCAGGGCGGACGTCGGCATCGCCAACGGAGTGGGCACGGACGTCGCCGAGCACGATGCCGGCCGACTCGACGACCATGGCGACCGTGAGCCCGCGGGAATGCAGCCCGGCCACTTTGGAGTCCTTGCCCTCGAGGCGGCCACGATGGTGCGGGCCAGCGGGTGCTCGCTGTCAGCCTCTACAGCGGCCGCGGCGCCCAGCATCGGCCTTTTCGTCGCAGCGCGTGCGGGCAGGCGATCACGAGCACGGTCACGGTGCGCACGGTGCCCGCGCCCACCTGGCCGAGCAGCGCCCACGTCCCGAGGGTGACCACCGCGGCCGCGGCGGCCACGTAGAACAACAGGGCCGCCGCCCGGTCGGCCAGGGCCTGCGCGCGCCACCCCGACGCCTGCGCCTGGGCGACCAGACGCTGCATCCGGCCAATGCGGTGTCGTCGCCGACCGCGCCGACGCGCACCCTGATCGAGGAGTCCGCGGCGACGGTTCCGGCGATCACCTGGTCGCCGGCGCTCCGCGGCACAGGCCGGGACTCGCCGGTGATCATCGGCTCGTCCAGCTCAGCCGCGCCCTCGACGATCTCCCCGTCGGCCGGCACCCGCGCGCCGGGGCGGACCAGCACCACGTCGCCCACGGCCAGCTGGGTGATCGGGAGGTCTCCGTGCCCTCGTCGGTGACGCGCTCGGCGTCGTCGGCAGCAGCTCGGCCGGCGCCGCCAGCGCGCCTCGGGCCTGGCCGATCGCCCGCATCTCCATCCAGTGGCCAGCAGCATGATGACGATCAGCGCCGTCAGCTCCCACCAGAACTCCAGATCGAACCAGCCCAGTGAGGTCGCCGCGCTGGCGACGAACGCCACGGTGATCTCCGTGCCGATCAGCAGCATCATGCCGGGCGGTCGCGGGCCTCCGTGCACCGCCCCGGCCAGGAAAGGAACGGCCAGCCGCCGTAGCCGAAGACGACGGTGCCCCGGTCGCGGAACATCGCCGCGTGGTCCCCGTGGCCTCCGCCGTGGTGGCCGTGGCCGGCTGCGGCGTCGTACTCGCCGTTCTTCGCGCGATGGTCGCGGAGCTGCTCGACGTGCTCCTCGCGAACGTCCAGCTCGTGTCCGTGCTGCTGCATCTTGACAGACCTCAAATCAGCGGCTCCGGCGGATCAGGAGCGCACCAGCCGCTCGATCGCCTTCGTGGCCTCGGTGCGGTGACCATCCGGTCGGCCTGCCCGAGGTCGTCGCCGGCGGCGTTGCGCACGCAGTGACGGACGTGCTCGTCGAGCAAGCCGACCGCCACGCTGTGCAGCGCGCTGGTCGCGGGACACCCGCGTCAGGACATCGATGCAGTGGGAGTCGTGCTCAATCATCCGCTGCGGAGCCCCGGATCTGGCCTTCGATCCGCCGCAGTCGACGCAGATAGTCGTCCTTGTTCGTCGCGTAGCCCCCCATCCCCACGCCCGGCGTGGCCCCTGGCGAGGAGTCGCCGGGACCGGCGACGGCGAAGAAGACCAGATCGTGCATCGGCCCCGATCCGGCGGGCCTCACCGTCCTCGGTCACAGCCCAGTGCGTGGCAGCGAACAGGCGCCGGTCCCCAGGGTCGCGCCCGAGGTCATGTACCTGCAAGCAGGCCGGGGTCGCTGCCGCCGGCGCGGTCTCCGCAACCCCGCACCCGGGCGCCGAGCATCGAGCCAACGCCCCCGCGACCAGTCGCCATCCGAGGGCTGTCAGCACACCGGCAAGCACCCTCAGGCTAAGAGGGTCTCCATAGCGGTCATCGCGAAGGCGCGGCGCTACTCAACCGTCACGCGCCCCACCATGCCCGACTCATAGTGACCGGGCTCGTGGCAGCCGTACAGCAGCTCGCCGGGCTCGGTGAACCGCCACGTGAGCTCGCGCGTCTCGCCGGGCGGGATCGAGATGGCGTTGGGGCCGTGATGCATCATCGCCCCGTCGGTCATCTCCTCCATCTCTGCCTCGTGCTGCTCCTGGGTCGCCTGGTCGCCGATGACGAAGTCATGAGGCAGATTCCCTGTGTTCGTCACCGCGAACGTCACCGTCTCCCCGGTCTCCACCTGGACCGCGTCCGGGGAGAAACGCAGGTCGTCGCTGGCCTCGACCTCGATCGTTCGCGTGGCCTCCTCCTCCGAAGCCGGCTCGCCGAACGCAAAGCCGCCATGCCCCATCCCCTCGCCCATGTCATTCGTCCCGGTGGGGCCCGCGGTCTCGCCCCCCACGACCCCCTCTTCGGCGTCTCCGCAGCCGGACGCGATCAAGACGAGGATCCCGAACATAACTGCCATCATTCGTGCAGACATCTACATACCTCCCGATCGATGCTGGGTGGGAGCGGCGGCTCACGCAAGTTGGGTGGACACCGGCGAAGCGTCGCGGAGAGCCGCGCCCTTGGTGGTGAGGGCATAGGGGGCGGCGTGCCGCTCAGCCAGCCAGCAACAGCCACCACAGCCCGTCAGCCAGGGCTGCAGCGAGCAGCCCGACCGCCGCCCAAACCGCCGCCCGACGCGCGGGCGAGGCCGCCGCCGGCCCGAGACCGCGAAGCAGCACACCCACGACCGCGCCCACCAGCGCCATCAGGACGAACTGGACAACAAGGATCCAGTTCTCCGCCCGTTCGGAAAGGGCCTCGACCGCGTACGCCGACACGGGCAGCAGCAGCGCCGCCACCCCGCACATTGCCACGAAAGCCGCCGCTCGAGCCCAGTGGCGACGGCGTCGCAGCGTGTCGGGGGCGTCCACGGTCGACATGGTAGGCGAGAGTCTCTGTACGCGGCGACAGTCCTCTGCGGCCCAACGTCAGGTGGCCGTGGGCATGCAGTGGGAAGCCGCTGGCCGACTCCAGCCGCCCCCGGGGACACCTTGGCGACGGGAGCGCCCGGGCATCGGGCGATTGGGGCGGTCGCTTCTCCCCGCCCAGGGGTCGCAGACTTCTATTCGTCCAGTCTCGTCAGGAGGCGCGTGGTGTCCGCCGGTGACCAGCCCCTGGGCGGTGCGATCAGGGCCCACGCTTCGGCCTGCTCGGTGGCGAACATGTGGCCGTGGCCGAGCGGGGCGTTGCCACCCAGCACCAGGTCGATCGTCGTCTGGAGGAACGTCACCACGGGTACGTACGGCATCTTGTCTGAGATGTCAGGCGGGCGGGAGTCCCGCAGCCACACCGGACGGTTGAACAACAGGTCCGGCGTCCACCACGTCACCGGATCCGAAGCGTGCTGGAGATAGGCGACTCGCGGGGCGGTCCACCGACCACGCGGTTGCGAAAGACCCGCTCCGTCGGACCCGAACCTGACCGTCTCGGCCCCCTGGTACACCGGTTGCCACACCGGAGACCCTGCGTCGCGGGCTGCGGTGAACTCACGCCACAGGCGGTTCGCGCGGGGAGGCCCCACCCACAGCACGCCGTCGGCGTGGGCGCGGATGTCCGCGAGCCCGGTGAAGATCTGCTCGGAGCCGAACGAACCGAGGCTCTCGCCGTACAGCAGTACCAGCGGCCGGCCCGACGACGGCCGCTGTTCAAGCCGTCGTGCCACGGCGTCGAACAGCGTTCGCGCGGCCACCTTCGCGCGGTCCTGGTTCCCGCCCATCACGAGCCAGCTCGGCAGGTAGGAATACTGCATGGCCACCGCGGCGGTGTTGCCGTTGTACATGTACTCCAGCGGCGCGATGGCGTGGCGGTTGACCGAACCCGTGCCCGTCGGCGTGATGACGGTGAGCACATCGCGCTCCAAGGCGCCGGTCCGCTCCAGCTCGGCGACGGCCAGGTCCGCGCGCTCGCGGACGGAGGCCGCTGACCCCAGCCCGACGTAGACCCGGATCGGCGGAAGCGCAGGCGTCCCGCTGTAGGCGCTCAGCTGCTCCACGGTGGGCTCATCAGCGACAAACCTGCGGCCCATCCTGCCCAACGTGTCCCAGGGGACCAGGCTTGCCGGCGATCCGGACCGGGAGCGGGAGAGTGGTTGCCTGACGTCAGGGTCCGAGCTGGTGTCGGCGGCGATGAGCCGGTCGTTGACCGCGGCCACGATCTCTCCGGCGATCACGACGTCCAGCACGAACACCATGAGCAGCGACGCGACGAGGACGTGCGCCAGCCCCCGTGCGCGGCGGGGGACGACCCACCAGACCAGCCTGACGTACCCCCTGTGTCCCGCCCGCACGAGGCGGGCGAGAAGTACCAGGGCATACCCGGTGACCAGCACCACCGGCACGATGGATGCCAGGTACAAAGCGGCGCTGCCGTCAATGGCCATCAGTCGGCGTACGTCGACCTGCCAGTGGTAGTTGAGCAACAAGGCCCATGACGCCACAGCGACCGAAACCAGCGCCAGGGTTATCCGCGTCGCTGACCGCACCTTGGCGGGCAGCCGGCCCGGTCCAACCTTGCCAAGCAGCCGGCTGGCGGCGCGACCGGCCCCAAATCCCAGCGCGACGGCGATCCCAGACAGCACGCCCTGGCTCAGCCGCGGGCGTGGATACAACGACGGCGTCACCGACGCCGAAAAGAACAGCGCCGCCACGAACCAATCAGTCGGGGAGAAGCGCACCCTCAGCCGGCGTGAGAACCACCGCCGGCGTTCGCCGTCGCCCTCGGAACGTGGCGGGGCGGAAGCGCCGACCTCCGAGGGCACAGCCCGGGTCGGCGTCCGCGCCGCGACGGCGGTGCTTAGCGACGCCCGACGCCCGTCCAGCCGTACCTTGTTCAACGGAATGCTCCCGCCGCCCGGTTGCCCATCGCCAGCGAAGCCCGTGGGACACCATCGACTCGCCCGTCCGGACCGACGGGCCGCCATCCACACGGCTCCGGCGCCCAGAGTGCGCCTCGCTGCTGACCACGTCAACGGCGACAGCGCCGGCGCAGCGCCGCCAGGCGTTGAAGGCCTCGGTGTCAGCCGCTTACCCATGGTTCCGGCGAGCGGTGCCACGTGGGATGCGGCGGCTGCTCCAACCGTTGTGACCGTTGGCCTCGTCGCTGCATCCCTCCATGCCCGGGACGCGCAGTCTGTTGCGGAGCGCAAGTGATACCGCAGCCGTCGATCGCGGTCCTTCCTGGCAACAACCGCGCTCAAGGTGCGCCCTCGGTGCGGCGCACCGCGCCTCGCCCGAGGCGCGGGCCGGTCGGCGGCGGTGGCGTCAGCGACCGCCTCAAAGGCGGAGTCTGGGTTAGCACGCGCAGCAGCGCCGATCCCACAGGGGTTGAAGGCCACCGACCGCCACCGCGGGGCCGCGCATTGAAGGCCAGGGCGGCGCTCGTCACTGAGCCTTTGCGCGGCTCAAGGCCGCCCGTTGCGGAGGTCGCTCACGGCATCGATGAGCATGGCCACGCCCATGGCGGTCATCCACACGTCCTTGGCGATGCCCATTCCCTCCTCGGTAGGCCGGATATCGCCCTCTTGGCGCAACCCGGGCGCCTTGAAGTACAGCCGGTTCAGGCCGGCGGCGAACGCGGTCAGGCCCGCCGCGGCCAGCCACGAGGGCACCGCAGGCACCAGCAGCGCCGCGCCGAGGACAATCTCGGTGGTGGACAGCCCCTTGGCGAAGGTCTCCGGCTCGACCTGCTCCACCTCGGGATGCCCCGCGGCGGCGAACCCGTGGAGCCCCTCGGCGGCCTCCCCCTCCATTCCCCGCTTAGACAGGCCCGACTGGAGAATGAACGCGCCACTCGCCACGCGCAGCGGGACGTGCCAGGGCTTCAGTTGCAGCAGTTGCATGGCCTCTCCTTCAAATCGGCGTGGTCGCTGGCTACCCGCACGGCCTGCGGGCCACGCCCGCGCTCAGTCAGACCACAAGACAGCATGGCCTCGTCGGGTGTTGCCGGTAAAGGTCATGGGCGGGTTGGTACACCCAGCATCGGCCTTGGCGTCAACGACCCAGCTCCGACTTGCCGATGATGCGCAGTGTCAGCCCTGCGCATCATGAGTGGGCCGGTGTCGGGGTCACGGTTAAACGGAAACTCGGTGCGTCGGCTCCCGGTCTCACCGGTCAGATGGGATGGACCTTCAAGGCGATCCTGTCGAGATGCGTGCCGATGAAGTCCTCGCCGCGGCCAAGCCTGCGCATGGTCTCGCCGCTGTGGTCGGGGCGGACGCCTCGACAGAGCGCAGGCGGATGTGCTCGAAGCTGACCCGCAGTCTGGAGTCGATGCCTACCGTGCCGGACAGTCCAGAGGCCCTCGGTGGACCCCACCCCGAGCAGTCGGCCACGGCCCGCACCGCCGACGCCGGCGTGAGGATGGGCCTCGTACAGGCTCATCCGTCCCGGCGTCAGCGGAACAGTCTCTGCCGGTAGTAGCGCAGCTCGGTGATCGACTCGCGGATGTCGGCCAGCGCGCGGTGGCCGCCGCCCTTGACAGGGGCTGCGTCGTAGACCGCGGGGTACCAGCGGCGGGCCAGCTCCTTGACGGTGGACACGTCGACGTTGCGGTAGTGCAGCCAGGCTTCCAGCTCAGGCAGGTGTTTGCGAAGGAACATGCGGTCGGCGTGGATGCTGTTTCCGGCCAGTGGCGCGCTGTCGGCTTCGGGCACGTGCGCCCGCACGAACGCCAGGGTGCGCCGCTGGGCCTCGGCCAGCGGGATGCCCTGCCGTCGCACCGCCTCGACCAGGCCGGATTTGGCGTGCATGTCGGCGACCACCGGCTCCATGGCTGCCAGGACGTCCTCGGGCTGGGCGACCACCAGGTCGGGGCCCTCGACCAGCCGTTCCAGGGCCCCGTCGGTGACGACGGTGGCGATCTCCAACACGGCGTCGCGCGCGGGGTCCAGGCCTGTCATCTCCAGGTCCACCCACACCAGCGGCTGGTCCATGCGCTTACGTCAGGTAACCGACCCGCTGGCGCACGGCGGTCATGGTCTGGGCGGCTGCGTGGCTGGCCTTCTCGGCGCCCTTGCGTAGCGCATCCGCGACCGCCCCGGAGTCGGACCGCAGCTCGGCGTAGCGCGCGCGGACCGGGCGCAGGAAGCCGTTGACCGCCTCGGCCAGGTCCCCCTTGAAGGCGCCGTAGCCCTTGCCGGCGTAGGCCTGCTCGAGGTCGGCCACCTCCGCCGAGGTGACCGCGGCCAT
This sequence comes from Egibacteraceae bacterium, assembly GCA_035550935.1. Taxonomy (GTDB): domain Bacteria; phylum Actinomycetota; class Nitriliruptoria; order Euzebyales; family Egibacteraceae; genus DASZOD01. Next base: position 18,413 of record DASZOD010000293.1, read on the forward strand.
CATGTCGAGCAGGTTGGTGATCCCCGGCTTGCCCGGTGCGGCCCGGATCTCGGTGCCCGAGTCGGTGACCGCCCGCAGGATCTTGCGCCGGGTGGTGGTCTCGTCGTCGCCGAGGAGGATCGTCCCGGAAGGCGGCAGGCTCTTGGACATCTTCTTGTCGACCTGCTGCAGGTCCATGATCCGGGCGCCGGCCTTGGGCAGGGTCGCCCGAGGCAGCTTGAACGTCTGACCGAAGCGGTGGTTGAAGCGCTGGGCGATGTCCCGGGTCAGCTCGATGTGCTGGCGCTGGTCCTCGCCGACAGGGACCTCGTCGGCTTGGTACAGCAGGATGTCGGCGGCCTGCAGCACGGGGTAGGTGAACAGCCCGACGCTGACCGAATCCTGACCCTGGGACTTCTCCTTGAACTGGGTCATACGGCCCAGCTCACCGAGCGTCGCGACGCACTGCAGCACCCACGTCAGCTCGGCGTGCTCGTGCACCTGGGACTGCACGAACAGCGTGCAGACGTCGGGGTCCAGCCCCGACGCGTACAGCCAGGCGGCCATCGACAGGGTGCGTTCGGGCAGGTGGGACGGCTCGTGCGGCACGGTCATCGCGTGCATGTCGACGATGCAGAAGAAGTGCTCGGGCTGCTGGTGCTGCGCCCAACGGCTGATGGCCCCCACATAGTTGCCGAGGTGGACGTCCCCGGTGGGCTGGATCCCGCTGAGCACTCTGGTCACTGGTGTCCCTCTCGGTGGGCTGACCTGCCCCACGCGCCGCTACACTGCGGCACCCTGCCGGCCACCGCATCGTAGGGAGCCAGCGGCCCGATGTCAGAGCGTCCCTGGCCACCGGCACCCTTACAGTGGCCCGCCGAGCCTCTCAGCGACGGGCTGGTGACCCTGGACCGGGTGACCACCGGCGACGTCGCCGCGATCGTCGCCGCCTGCAACGATCCGGAGGCCGTCCGCTGGCTACCGCTGCCGGTGCCCTACGGCGACCACGACGCCAGCGAGTTCCTCGCCGCGCAACGTCCCGAGGCCGACCGTGGGGTGACACTGAACTTCGCGATCCGCCGCGTGGGGTCACCCCAGCTGGTCGGATCCATCGGCGCGCACTTCGCCCGAGCCCGCGCCGACGAGGCCGAGCTCGGCTACTGGGTGGCGCCGGCGGCTCGGGGCGCTGGCGTCGCCCGCAGGGCGATCGTGCTGCTCGCCCGCCACGTGTTCCGCACGTACGAGCCCCGGCGCATCGAGTTGCTCATCCAGCCCGGCAACGTCGCGTCGCGGCGCGCTGCCACGGCCGCCGGGGCGATTTTCGAGGGCGTCCGCCGCGCCGCCATCGATCTGCGCGGCGAGCCGCGCGACGCCGCCGTGTACGCGCTGCTGCCCGCGGACCTCGCCGTCAACGGCGAGCCCCGCCGGTGAGCCGGGGCCCGGCGGCTGCCGGGACCCCGCAGCGCTGGCGAGAGACGCTACTTCGTGGCGGCGGCCTTCTCCTGGATGTCCTCGACGATCTCGGGGTTGGCCAGCGTCGTGACGTCTCCAAGCTCGTTGCCTTCGGCGATGTCCTTCAGCAGCCGGCGCATGATCTTGCCCGACCGGGTCTTGGGCAGGTCGGCGGTGAAGACGACCTCGGCGGGGCGGGCGATCTTGCCGATGGCCTCGGCGACGTGCTCGCGCAGCTCGGCGACGAGCTGGTCGCCGCCTTCACGATCGCCCTTGAGGGTGACGAACGCCGCGACGGCCTGCCCGGTATCCGGATCGGAGCGCCCCACCACGGCGGCCTCGGCGACCGCCTCGTGGTCCACCAGAGCGCTTTCGATCTCGGTGGTCGACAGGCGGTGGCCGGAGACGTTCATGACGGCGTCGACGCGGCCCTGCAGCCAGATGTCGCCGTCCTCGTCGACCATCGCGCCGTCGCCGGCGAAGTAGATGTCGGTGCCGTATCTGGACCAGTAGGTCTCGACGTAGCGCTCGTCGTCGCGGTACAGGGTCCGAAGCATCCCCGGCCAGGGCCGCTGCAGCGTCAGGAAACCGGTCTGGCCCGGTTTCGTCTCGTTGCCCTCGTCGTCGAGCACCACCGGCTTGATGCCCGGGAACGGCCTCTGCGCGGCGCCGGGCTTCAGCGTCGTCACGCCCGGCATCGGCGTGATCATGATCCCGCCGGTCTCGGTCTGCCACCAGGTGTCCACCACCGGGCAGCGCCCGCCGCCGATGTGCTCGCGGTACCACTCCCAGGCCTCGGGGTTGATCGGCTCCCCGACCGACCCCAGCAGCCGCAGGCTGGACAGGTCGTGGCGCTCGACGTACTCGGGGCCCCACTTCATGAACGAGCGGACGGCGGTCGGTGCGGTGTACAGGATCGTCACCTTGTACTTCTCGGCGATCTGCCACAGCCGGTCCTTGTCGGGGGTGTCGGGGGCACCCTCGTACATCACCCCGGTGGTGCGGTTGGCCAGCGGGCCGTAGACGATGTAGCTGTGCCCGGTCACCCAGCCGATGTCCGCGGCGCACCAGTACACGTCGCTGTCGGGCTTGACGTCGAACACCAGGCGGTGGGTGGCGGCCACATGGGTGAGGTAGCCGCCGGTGGTGTGCACGATGCCCTTGGGCTTGCCGGTGGTGCCCGACGAGTACAGGATGTACAGCAGGTCCTCGGCGTCGACCGGCTCGGGCGGGCAGTCGGCCGACTGGTCGGCGACCAGGTCGTGGTACCACAGGTCGCGACCTTCGGTGAACGGCACGTCCTCGCCGGTGCGGCGCACGACGACGGCCTTCTCGATCTTGTCGGTGCCCCGCAGCGCCTTGTCGGCCGCCTCTTTCAGCTGGATGACGTTGCCCTTGCGGTAGAAGCCGTCCACGGTGACGAGCACCTTGGCCTCGGCGTCCTCGATACGCTCGGTCAGCGCCTGCGCCGAGAAGCCCGCGAACACCACCGAGTGCGGCGCGCCGATCCGGGCGCAGGCCAGCATCGCCACCGGCAGCTCCAGGACCATCGGCATGTAGATCGCCACCCGGTCTCCCTTGGAGACCCCGAGCTGCTTCAAGGCGTTGGCAAAGCGGCTGACCTCTTCCTTGAGCTGCCCGTAGGTGATCTGGCGTGTGTCGCCGGGCTCGCCCTCCCAGTAGTAGGCCACCTGGTCGCCATGGCCGGCCTCGACGTGGCGGTCCAGGCAGTTGTCACTGACGTTGAGCTGCCCGCCCAGGAACCACTTGGCGTGGGGAGGGTCCCACTGCAGCGTCCGGTCCCACTTGCGCGTCCACCGCAGGCGTTCGGCGTGCGACTCCCACCAGCCCTCGGGGTCCTTGTCTGCCTGCTCGTACACCGACTCGTCGTTGACGAGCGCCTGCGCGGCGAAGTCCGACGGCGGGGGGTACCTGTTGGATTGTTGCTGTGCCATGGCGGCTCCTTTGCCGACCCGTGGGACCTGTACGGGGTTCCTATCCCGGTGGCCCCGACGCGAACCGGACCCGGCAGCGGCCCTCCGGGACCGCCCCGCCCGGCCTTCCCGCGGGTGCGTGGGCGATCTCTGCCTTGGACTGTCCCCGCGTGAGCCACGTCGCCCGCACCCTCCGCTGGAGCGGTGTGCCCTGGGCCGGCGACGGCCGGGGAGGGGAGTCCCGGTCGAAGCGCCGGGCAAGCCCGCCAGGGCACCTGCAGCGGGTGATGGGCGGCACGGGGCGGAGAGCGTGCCGCAGCTCACGGCCCCGGTCGCCCCTCGGGAGACAGCGGCCTACCGTGGCCCGCCGGCGTCGGGCCACCGTCAGCGGCGGGTGGCTCCTGGGGCAGCAGGAAGGTGAAGCGCGACCCTCGGCCGGGCTGGCTGGACACGGCGATGCGGCCGCCCAGCATCCGGGCGTGCTCGGCGGCGATTGCCAGCCCCAGCCCGTTGCCTGGCCCGGGGCGTGAGGGATCGCTCTTGTAGAAGGGCTCGAACAGGCGAGGGATCTCCTCGGCGGGGACCCCGAACCCTTCATCCGACACCTCCACGGCGACCTGATCGCCCCGTTCTGTCACCGATACGGCGACCGCTCCGCCACCGTGGCGGATGGCGTTGTCCACCAGGTTGGCCACCACCCGGTCGACGCGGCGGCCGTCGATCGTGGCCCAGGCCAGGTCGCCCTCAACC